>JBBSGN010000689.1:0-2435 GCA_038254085.1 Chloroflexia bacterium
GGCCAAGCGACCCTAAGGTGTAAGGACGCCGTGAACAGTATTCTGGCTACCCTGCTGACTCAGACTTGCTTGGGCAATATTCACCTGCTCAACTTGCCTTGCACGAGATCTTCGGTGCGTCACCCGCTACTTTTGACCGACTTGCGGCGTTAGCTGTTTTAGAGTAGTTGCCCAGCGGCGTCGGAGTCTCCCGCGGGCGTAGGGAAAGGAAACGCCTGCTAGCCTCTCTTACTAATTCGCCCACCTTTACCTGTTCACCCCGCAACAGCGCGACGCCAACCTCGGAGTTGGGGTGGAGAAGCGCATACCAAGCCAGGAGGTCAGATATGAAAAACATCAAGAACAAGAAGTTGCCATTACTACTTGCCTCGGCGCTCGCCGTCCTATTCATGATGCCGGCGCTGCGGGCACCTAATGCTACCGCTAGCGGCAGTGACCACCACATAAGGGTCGCTCTGGTGGCAGTTGGTGGGTCAGGAGTGTCGGGCTTCGTCAACCTCGTGCAGCGCCCCCACGAGGGCGGCACTCATATACAGGTGGTTGCTCAGGGGCTTCAGCCAGGAGGGCAGTACGTGTCCCTCTATTACGACAATAACACCTGCACTCTGCCGGGAGATGTCCTGGGCAACTACACCGCTAACGCCGGTGGTATAGGCACCACGAGAGGCAATGTAGACGACAACCTGGACGAAGTAGACTCTGTCTCGGTTCGTGACGCCGCAACTTTGGAGCTCTTTGCCTGCGCCGCCGTGCATCCATGATCCAGGACTAAAGAGAGAAAGTGCGGATCTGCGAGCAAAGACAAGTAAGCAAAGACAGGTAGACCAGCAGAGTACTTACGAGGTTCTGCGGGTGTGCAGCCGTACATAGCTGGAGATGCGGCGGTTGCGCAAATACTAGGGGTGCCAGGGCATAGAACTTGCAACGTCCCTTGAACAGGTTAGCACCGGTGGCATCCCAAAAGTATCGGCCAAGCCAGAGATTCTCTTGGAATCAATGAACGAGCCAATGAGCCGCGAAAAGAGCATACAAAATTCGAAGCTTTGGCCCGATACTCTTGGGATAACGACGGCGTTAGAAATTGCGGGCGGTTATGCTCCATTACTTCGAGCGAGCAAGTGCCCTGGTAGCTTAGATGTGTCCAACACAGGGTGCCTGGCATCAATGACGGTCCATGTTGCGACCTAAGCTATTGAATGGCAACTCCGACCCCACAATGCATGGATGACCAAGCTTTGGTCGAGAGACTGAAGTGCGGTGACCAAAAGGCAGTTGAATATGTAGTTCTTAGATACGTTCCCGCAATCTATCGTTTCGCGTACTACCAACTACAAGACGCTTTCCTTGCAGAGGACTTAGCCTCGGACGTAATGGCAAGGATGATAGGCAACATAGAGGGGTTCATTCCTGGGGCGGGCTCCTTTCACTCCTGGCTGTTTCGCATCGCGCGCAACCTGATTGCGGACCACTATCGAGCGCGCAAGAGACGGCCACAAATATCGCTGGAAGGGTGGCTTCACTCGAAACCAATGAATGAGCCAGGTTGCAATGATCCCGAGATCGAAGGCCTAGTAGACCAGGATCAACTCCGGATGGCACTGGCTACTCTGACCAGCGAGCAGCGTGAAGTGATCCTGTTGCACGTAGTCGAAGGTTGGCAGTTGCCGGAGGTTGCTATGTTACTAGACTTGAGCCTGTCGTCAGTGAAAAGCCTATATTACCGAGGCATCCAATCACTCCGGCGTGCCATGGCAGCGGACGCTCAGCACGCCGGATAGCCTTTGAACCAAGGGGAATTGAGGGAGATGTCGCGTCGAACAATCGAGGAGAGCTTTAGCGAAGCCTCGCAGCAGATATTGGGCGGTCGAAGTCTCGAGTCTGTGCTTGCCGAATATCCAGAGCAGGCAGGTGAACTTGAGCCGATGCTAAGATTAGTTGACGCTGTTCATCAGCTTCCGTCCCCTTCCCTGTCCCCTGGGGATCTGCACCGTATTAAAGCTGGGGCCGGGGACGCTCTCATCACTCGTCAGGCAACGACACTCTCGCAAGTGGGCCAAGCCCAACGGTCCAAAGATCACCGCTTACATGTCGGCCACCTATTTGGCTGGTGGCCTTCCGTGCCAGCTTGGGGCAATAAGTGGAGGATTGCTGCACTAGCGGCGGTGGCCCTGCTTATGATTACAGGTGGAATACTGGTGCTTCGATCCAGCGTGTCTTCGATAGGGCAGAAGTATCTAGAAAGCTACGGTGGCACCATCGCGAAGCTTGAGCCGGGCAAATGGATACTCAGTGATGATGCGGAGATCGTCATAGATGACGTTACCGAGATACATGGTCAACCAACCGTGGGTGCCCAAATGAGTTGCGTAGCGGAACGGTTGCCAGGCAACGAGCGGTTCAGAGCACTCGAGGTATGGGTTTATTCCCCACCCCCC
>JBBSGN010000690.1:0-2425 GCA_038254085.1 Chloroflexia bacterium
ACAACGTCGCACCCACCCAGGAGGTGGCGAAGGATAAACGGTTACCGGCTGGTCCTTCTGGTGAGAGCCGGGGCCAGATTCTTGAATGGGGAGTTGGTCGTAAGAAGCGAGGAGAAGGAAGCCGCGTGACTAGAGAACCCAATCCACAACATTTGACAATACCTCGATCAACGAAGCTCTTTGCAAAGTGCTGTGCCACAACATCTGCGTGCTGATACAGGAGATGCATGAGTTGAGAATAGAACCGACCTTCTAGCGCACGTCTAACAACTCATACGGAATCCGGTTGATCACTTTCCATCGCTGACAGCAAAGATGCGAAGACCAGCGCCCCGCCATCCAGATACCTTTTCATGACAGGCCACTCTTCAAGCGGATTCCGTATCAAGTGCTCTCCGGCTAACTTGGTTTGCCTCGTTGAGCGGCACAAGTTGTACCGCCAGATCTTCAAAAACGTTCAGAGCATCTTGTAAAGCTGGATGCCGCACTTCTTGTTCGAGCCCCGTATACACAACTTCGATGTCAACCTGGGAGTCTACTTCAAATGTGGACTCTTTAGTGGAAATGATGCCGCCATCATTCCGCATGTCACGAATCGCATAACCCCATCCCCGAACACCCCTCGCGAAAGTGTTGTAGTTCGTTGTTGGGAAAGGCCAAGTGTGTATAAGTTGCACAACGCGTCCATTGGTAACCGCAAAGTCTACGTTTTCCTCGTGTCGATTCGCTCGCAAAGTAACCCGTTCTTGAAGATTCTCTTTGCGGATACGACTCGCTTGGTACGAGTAGCGGACGGCGTTTCGTATGGCGTGCTTGTCTTGGATCGATGCGCGCGGCGGAGGTTCGCATATCTGGTGCTGGAAGATGCTATCTAGCGCCTCTTCACTGTTCGAGGCCATCATAGGAATCGGCATACTGAGTTGCACTATGTTTCTATGGTCCGCGTAGAGTTGCTTTAGTTCCGCCTCAGACAACTCGTGATTGCGTTCTATGCGGTCAAGAAAATCCCAAACAGCACCAAGCGTACGGCGATCATCGATATACCTTGCTCGTTTGGGATTCTCGATTCTTCGCACGTTCCAGTCCGAATTCTGGTCGTTTCCAACTATCGCGCCAACATTAATGAATTCGCCCCGCGTAGGGTCGGGTACAAAGCGAACTATCGAGTACACGTATCTCATAGAATAGCCTCCTTTATGTCTCCTAGCCGCCGGAGCCTGCCAGCTACGACTGACGCTCTTCGCTCAAGGAAAAAACCAAGGGCCTCAAGCTCCTCGTTCTTCACCGGGTAGGACATAGGAACAGAGTTCAGAATCTCTACAAGGCTTTGTCTGTCAATGTCTTCTAGCCTTGTCGCGAATTCGTCCGTTGCGTCGGAGTCCAAATCATCAGTAGGGTAAGGGGGCTGGTGAGACTCATTGACATGCTGAAGCAAGCCGGACTCTGTCCAATAAGGTCCTTCTGGGAGGTAGTGGCCGTGGTCGTGGCTATATAGCTTCTGTTCTTCGGTGTGAACGTAGAGCCACTGGTCATCGCTTCCCCAGCACCAGTCGTACAAGGCGAAAACCCCAACGTGGCGACGCCGATTGTTGTCTTGCTGGCGGTATAAGAGGGGGCGCGCCTCCTTAACATCCTCGATAGCCAAAGACGCATGTGCAAGGCCAGACTCTAGCTTACGTCCCGCTACGAATTCAAAGTCGGCGATGTCTTCTGGAATACGAACAATTGCAATCTCGCAAATAGGAGCGCCGATTAACGGACCTAGAGAACCAACTACGTACTCAGTTACGATAAGCTTGCCCTCTTGGTCACTATTTGGCGGTCTGTCATGGAGATTGTTCGCTGGCTTTACCCACCACCTGCGCCCATCGGAGTCTAGGGCGGGGAAAGGGCCGGAACCACCTTCCCCCTGACTTGGATTCAGAGGTTCTGCAATAACCACAACCTCTTCAGGGTCGCTTCTAGAGCCGAGTAGGCCACGCCAATCATCATGCTCGATGGCCACCTTCTATCGAACTCCGTAAGGGGCGTTCATTTAGTTTCAGATCTAGTGCCTTGCATGAAGCTGTGGCTACCCCTCCCTCTCAACACTTTTTAGCGAGCTGCGCATCTTACCCTAACCGTTTCGTACGCGCTACGATTGTCACTCCCTTGTGCTAGGTGTAACCTAATAGGGGCGGCGGGCCTAATCCCTCCTTACGCGACCCGCCGCCTTTTGATGCAGAACCCCCTTTAGGTGCAGAATTCTCCTAGCCTCAAACGGAGGGGCTTTTGGTGCAGAAGAGAGGCTTTTGAGGCAAAACCGACTTTAGGTGCAAAGCCGGCGCAGGCTACAGACTGGCCTGGCTAAGGAGCAAGTACCCGGTGGAGTATGCCCACCTCAGGGACATCGAGATAAGCAGCAAGTGAGAGAGCAGCGGTTGCT
>JBBSGN010000691.1:0-2412 GCA_038254085.1 Chloroflexia bacterium
CAAGACTCGCGTGTCGCACTTCGCTGCTCTAGCTCGGCTGGGTCCAGTCTTGACCGCGTGAATCTTGCCTGGGGTGGCTGAGAATTCGTCAACAGTATCCATTGCTACCAGATGGCCTAATTCTGATCCGCCTCCGCTTGAGTTAGCGTGCCAGCTTGCACAACCGTCTTTAGTTCGGTCTGCGTCCGAGCTAAGATAGCGCCCGAGCCTTCTGCTCCGGGACGTTATTGCTCCCACATGACGTTCACTCAGCCTGGAGTACATTAGCAACACCGCTGTAGGCTGCCAACCGGGCAGGGATCCACGCCCCTATGGCAGCAATGATCACACCGGTCAGAGCGAGCAAGGGGAGCACCGTATGGTCAATAGCATCGTAGAAACCCGCGGGCAATTCCGTATCCGTGGCGATAAGAGCCATCGAGCGCAGGATCTCGTGGTGCAGAGTGAGACCCGCCGGGATGCCAAGCCCTCCCGCGACCAGGCCGAGCAAAGCCACAGATGCAACCACCATGCTGGTCACACCCCCGGGGGTCATGCCAAGGGCTTTGAGGATGGCGATATCGCGCACTCCTTCCCGCGTATTCAGGACTGCGGTGTTGAATACTCCCGCCACCGCTATGGCAGCGAGCACCAGGGCCAGGCCCGCCACTACCCCGCTGAGCAGGATGAAGGGCGTGCTTTCGCTCGCACGCTGATTGGGGCTCGCGCTGATCTGCTGGCCTACCGACTGCTCTTCGAGCCTGCGTGCATATGCCTCCGGGTTCGTGCCAGCCGTTAGCTGTATCTCGTATTCCTGCGGTTGAGCGCCCGGATCGCCTGCGATCAACGCCGACCAGTTGCCGCGCAACAAGAGATTACCGTTTCTCTGATCCAGAATGGACCCCACTACGCGTAACGTCGCGGGCTTGCCGTTGATGCCTGCCATGAACGTGTCGCCCACCTTTAGATTGGCCAACCTGAGCAAGTGCGTAGTGGCCACGATCTCATTCGTAGCGGAGAACCAGCGGCCATCTATGATCTGGTATCCGATCCACGACGAGTCTCCTCTGTACCCATAAAAACTGACCGGGTCGGCTATGCCTGGCACGGAGGCAACCGTCTCGCCTATCGAAACGAACTTGGCCGTATCGGGATCGGCCTTCAAGAGACCGGTAACTTGGGTGTCACTTGCCTGCGGACCGCGAGAAACCAGCGCCTGTACGTACTGGTCCCGGAATATCCCTTCAGCGACCCGACCAAGCGATTCGTGCAGACCCAGGGCAAAGACTACAGTGCTGACACCTATGAGGATGGCGCCCAAAGTGAGTAGAGCGCGCAGCGGCCTGGCGAAGGCATCGCCGAGGCCCAGGCTCAAAGTGCGAGGCAGTGGCAGCCTGAGCAGTGCCCGGTTCACGGCGGAAGCGCGGCCCATGGGGGGAGCGCTGCCCGTTGTGATGCCTGCTACCGCGCTCAATCTTCCTGCGCGCCAGGCCGGATAGAGAGCAGCGAGAGCGGAAACTACCAGCACTCCAGCGAGCACGCTTACCAACACCTGGATAGACGCCGTAGCAAAGGTGGGCAAGCCAAAAGCGTGTGCAGTGTCATGGAGGAAGGGCTGGCTGAGAAGCATGCCGCCGGGCAGGCCGAGCAGGCAACCCACGAGCGTCGGAATGAGGATCTGGGACATGAGTACAGCGACCACTTGTCCAGGCGTGAACCCTACCGACTTCATGATGCCGATTTCGCGGTACTCAGCTACCACCACCCCTGTAACGATATTGGAGATAATGAATGCCGCTGCAAGGAGTGCGAGGCCGCTGAATGCGAGGAGGAAGGGGATCATCACGGCCGTGGTGCGGTCCGCATCGATCTTTGCAGCCAGGTATGTGTCCACTTTGCCCACAGCACCCTGAGGCAGGAGTGCCGCGATAGTATTGGAGGCACGTTGTAGATCGTCCTGCGTGTTTGCAGAGCTGACCCGATAGAGCATCTGGTACTCCAAGTCATTCTTGGGAGACAAAAGAGCTGTTATCACTCCTCTCTCTGCCCAGGCACCGGCATCGGGGTTGATAGACGAGGCGATACCCACTATCTTCAAACTCACATTACCGGTTTCGGGCGTAGTCGTTATCGGCTGACCTACCCTGGCATGCAGGTGGTCCGCCAGCTGTTGAGATAGCACAATCTCCCCCAGAGCGGTCGCCCACCGGCCATCTATCATGGTGAGGCGGTCGACAAGTGTGTCCGGCTTATCTCGGCCAACGACGTTGATGTTTATGGTTACTGGTGTGGCAGACCCGCCCTTCCCAACCGCCCAGGTTATCTGCGCGGAAGTGGCGGGCCAGGGGCCTGCTGACTGCGTTACTCCCGGAGCTGAGGCGGTCCTCTCTAGTTGGGCCGGGGTCACTTTGCTCGCTTTAAAAGAGAGGGTGA
>JBBSGN010000692.1:0-2410 GCA_038254085.1 Chloroflexia bacterium
CGGGCACCGTTCTTGAGGTCGATCTCGCCGTCCTCACCCAGTCACGCGGGGCGATGGTGGCGATGGCCATCTCGCTCCCGGTCTTCTTTTTGATCTCCGGCCAAAGGCTGCGCGGCCTCTTCGCCCTCGCCCCAATCGTCCTTGCCCTACTAGTAACCTTCCCCGGCCTAAACGGAATCTACCTGGCCTTTCAAAACGGGGAATCTGCACAACAGGCCATCTTGGGGGTGCTCCCGAGCGTGTGGCTGGCCGCCGCGGGAGCCGGGCTCTACGGCTTTCTCTGGGGGCTGATCGACCGGCGGTGGGAGATTACGAGCAGCGCTACACGCCTCATCGGGGGTGTTGCACTGGCCGTCGTCATCGTCGTTCTAATCTTTGGCTCGGCCGCGCTTAGTGAGCGCGTTGGGAATCCTGTGAGCTGGGGCGAGCAGAAGTGGGAGGCGTTCAAGAATGATGACACAACCGGAAAAGATAAGAGCCGTTACCTGGCCGCCTCTGGTTCGGGGCGCTACACACTCTGGCAGGTAGCCTGGGAGGACTTCACCGCGCACCCCCTGCTTGGCATAGGAACCTACAACTACGAGCCGACGTACTACCAGCTGCGCGGTAAGGACCTTGGCTACGTCCGCCAGCCGCATATCCTCCCGCTCGAGGTGCTCTCAGAGCGCGGCGTTATTGGGGGCGTTTTGTTCTTCGGATTTCTGGCCACATGTCTGAGTGCTGGTCTTTGGAAACGCTTTAGTCACCTCGGCTCCGAGGGTAAGGCGCAGGTCGGCGCGATGACCGCGGCAGTTGCCTACTGGTTCGTCCACTCCAGCGCCGAATGGTTCTGGCAGCTGCCGGCCGTCACGTTGCTAGCGATTGTCTACCTGGCGATGCTCGTGGGGCCGTGGGGGGAGACCGAAGCCGCGCCGCTTCGGTGGCCCCTGCGAGCGGTTGGCGCCGGGGTGGCCGTGCTAGCGGTGGCAGTCTTCACCCCCCTCTACGCCGCCGACCACTACCTGGCGCAAAGGTACGCGGCTACGGACCCCCAGGAGGCTCTGGCCGCCGTGGAAACCGCGCAGGAAGTTAACCCCGTGGACCCCTGGCTACCGCTACACGAGGCCGAGCTGGCGGCGCTGATCGGCGACCGGCCGCGCGCCGAGAAAGCTTTTGATGAGGCGATGCGCTTGAATCCGGAGCATTACGTACCATACCTTCTCCAAGGGAAGTTCTACGAGCAGGTAGGGGAGCCAGCACAAGCCCTCCGATCTTATCGCCAAGCTCTGGCCCTCAACCCGCTCGATAAGGATCTCAACCAGAAGGTGGACGAATTTGCGACGAAGGTCGAAGGTTGATCTTAACAAAATTGAAAAAAACGATAAACTTCTTATTGACAGGGCACCTCTGAGGCGCTACTGTACCGTTGACTTTATTGTCAATTATATCCAAGAGGCCCTAAAGGGGGGAGCATCACGATGAACAAAGTATACAGCTCACTAGTTAGTATCCGTCTCGGTTTTCGGATGGTCATGCTCGTCCTGGCGCTGGCGCTAGTCGCTGCCGCTCCCGCTATGGCGCAGGTCAGCCAGGGTTCTGAGCAGGGGAACAAAAGCGGGTCCTCTAGCCAGACGTTCACCGTGACCGGCGCGGGCAACAACTCCAGTCAGTGCAACCCGATACAGGGCGTGGGCAACACCGGCAACGCACAGAATTCGACCTCTATTACTCAGTACAAATCACGGGATAGCGGAATCGAGACTAGCGGTGGCGACTTTGGCATTAGCCCCTCGTCTTCGACGACGTGCAAGCAGGAGGTCAACCAGGCCGCTTCTGCGGCAGCGGCTCCCGCACCCCCGCCGCCCGCTCCTGCGCCGAAGCCGGCACCTGCTCCCGCTCCCGCTCCCGCTCCCGCGCCTGCTCCCGAGGCTAAGGCAGGAGCCGCCGAGGCCAAGGCCGCCCCTGCGCCTGCTCCTAAGGCCGAAGCGAAGGCCGCTGCTCCTGAGGCTAAGGCCGCCCCTGCGCCTGCTCCTGAGGCTAAGGCCGCTCCCAAGGCCGAAGCGAAGGCTGGTGGGCAGCTGCCGAAGACCGGTGGGCCAAGTGGCTCGCTGATCGCCTTGGCCATTGGGGGGCTGCTCGTAGGTGGTGGGGTACTGGCTATTCGCGGCAGGTTCATGCGGTAAACGGCACCGACGGAAAGATGGCTGAGAAACAAGGTTAAGCAGCCAAGCGAACACGGCAGTCACGCGAAAACCACTAAGAGAGACGGGCCCCGGCGGGGCCCGTCTCTCTTAGTGCACGTTGTCCTTGCGGTCACAGGCCTTCAGCTACCGCTTGCGAACTCTTACATGTGGGACTTTTACCGTCTCGCTCTCTCGGAGCGACCCGCAAAAAGTCGCATTGGACCACAGTTCTTTGCGCACCGCCGCCA
>JBBSGN010000693.1:0-2408 GCA_038254085.1 Chloroflexia bacterium
CGCTATCTTGCCTGCCATATTCTTGCCTCCGGATCTATGAAACATTTCCTATCCTCCTGTTGATCCCGGCCGGCACTTAGCCGGTATCGCGGGCGTTATGACGCGCCTGGGGCGCATCTAATCTGATCCCTCTCTCCAGCAGAGGGATAAGGTGAGGTTGCCTCGCGGGATGAAGGCTTTCGCTATTCGCCTTTGGTCCCGCAAGCAGTGGCCTGGCTGGACAGGCCTCTCTGCACACATTGATGAGGCTATGAAGTTGTCATGAACACCTACTCTGGACCGGCGTTAACTCAGCGTTCGGGTAGAGTATGTGACATGGTAGGAAACCTCCAACAGAATCAAGCGGCACCGGAGTCGGGATCGGAGCACCCGGCAGGCCATCTCAAGGTGCTATATTGGCCTACCGGCTGCCTGCTGTGTTGACTAAGAGCGCCATACCGAGTAGTTCAGTCTCACTCAGGTCTCCTGCCAGCATGTAGAGCACACCACTCTCGCGCCACAGCACCGCCCTCACCGCGTCCCCGGCGGCGCCAGTGCCCACCGTGCCCTCCGTTTCCGGCACGCCAACCGTACCAAGCCAGAACGTGTGACTATCCAATTGGACCAATCGCCAACCAGAGGGCGGGTTCCCACCCGGATCTGGCGACTGGTAGAAAGAGAGCATACTGCTGCCCTGCATCCACGCGAGGTGGGCAGCCTCGGTGCTTGCTGCCCGAAACGCCCGCCCGCCGGCGAAGGCGAAACCCGCGGGCACACTCTGTGGTGCGGCCACGCTCATACCGACCGCGCTTGCCAGTTGTGCCCTCACCTGGTTGGCATCCCCTTGCAGGCTCTGCGGTACCTGCCCCAGGTTCTGGCACATTGTATGTTCTTCGAGGGAGGCGGCTGCTGTTGCTGCAGCGGGAGAGGCCGCAGCCGAGTTGGGCCACAGGCTGCCGAGAACGCCGACCACAAGCAGCAACAGCACTAGCGCACCCGCATAGATAGGAACCCTCAGCCAACTCCGTCCAACTATGCATCCGGCCTTGATCCTGGCTCCAAGCCTGGGCGTCTCCCTCTGGCGTTGGGCATCTCCGCATGCGCCCTTCATCCGCGCGCCATACACTCGGGCGCGAACGCGATCTTGCATGCCAGCGGGTAGGGGAGGGGTGAGCGGGGAACCAGGCGCAAGGAAGCGCTTGACCTGCTGTAGCTCCCCCAACTCCGCGCTGCACCTGCGGCAGCTTTCCAGATGTTTCTCCACAAGGTACATTTCATCCCGGCTGAGTTCCCCCTCCAAATACGCGCTCAGTGTCTCTCCCAGGCCGGAGCACTTACTTGCTTCGCTGGAGCTGTGAGGAGTATATCTATCGCTGTTGTCCATGTTCGCCCTCCAGCGCCTTTAGCGTTGTTCCTCTTATTTCCGTATGTCCTTCATCCCTTTCGGCAGAGGTTTTTGCAACGCCCTCGGTAAATGGCTCATTAACCTCGGCAAAGTTCTCGGTAGCTCCCTCGGTGAGGCGCAGGCGCATGATAGTGTGCGCTCTGTGCAATCGAGAACGTACCGTGCCAATCGGGCAGCCCAGAATAGTCGCTGCTTCCTGGTAAGAGAATCCTCCAACGTCCACCACGATCAGCACAGTGCGAAGCTCTGTGGATAAAGTGCCAAGCGAGGTACTGAGACGCTCCTCGAGCGTCCTGTTGAGCACCGTAGTTGCCGGATCGGGCATCGTGGTGCTGTCGATGGCCCTAGACAGCACCCCAGAGGATATCTCGCTAAAGGTGCGAGAGAGGCGTGCCTCAGATCTGCGCACGGAGTTGATAAAAGTATTGGTCATTATGCGGTACAGCCACGCTCTCGCATTTGTGCCGAGGGAGAACTGCTCGAAGGACGTATACGCCTTTGTATACGTCTCCTGGAGCAGGTCCTCGGCGTCCATGGGGCTTCCGGTCAGGCGAAGGGCAGCATAGTAGAGTCCATGGAAGTGGGTCATCGCCACCTCGTCGAACAACGCTTGCTTCTTTGCGTTCCTTCGGTTGTCGGGCCAGATAGACATCCCTGGCATGTCGGCTGCTCCTGTCCTGTTGCTGGTGCTAGTGCTGGTGCGACTCTTGCAGGAGTTCGTAACGGAGAACAACTGAGCCCCCCAAAAAGTTCACTACAGAAGACATCCTTTCCCCACGTTATGGAGTTTGCTGGTTGCGGAGCGTGTCCACAGGGCGCTCGGTCGAGCCATACACCAAAGTATCCGGCCTGAAGGCAGCCCACGAAAACCAGAAATGGTTAACGCTGACTACAGGCGTCAACTGGCTGCCCGCCAGTTTGCCCTTTGTTGCTCGCCCTAGGTGGTCCCATTCGCTGCCGGTTCTATCATCGATAAAGGCAGCACCGTCATACCGGAAAGTGAGCATGTCTCCGTTCAACACGC
>JBBSGN010000694.1:0-2407 GCA_038254085.1 Chloroflexia bacterium
CACAAAGAACACAAAGATTCTATTGTTCTTTATTCTTCGCGCCCTTTGCGTCTATGTGTTTCAATTATGATGATAGATGGTAGCTGATAGCTTTGAGAAACCAATCATCGAGCCAGCTTGGGACGGGGCGCATAGAGGCCCTTGCCGATGGGGTGTTTGCGATAGCGATGACCCTGTTGATCCTCGGCATCCAGGTGCCCCAGGTGGGCAAGGGCGAGCAGTTGCTGGACAAACTGCTGCCGTTGGGCCCGAAAGTGCTCGTCTATGTATTGAGTTTTGTGACGTTGGGGGTGTACTGGGTCGGCCACCACAACCAATTCTTTTTCATCAAGCGAGCCGACCGCACAATGCTATGGATCAACATACTCTTCTTGACTTGTGTAGCGTTCCTGCCTTTCTCGGCTGGGCTGCTGGGTGAGTACTGGCGCGAGCCTGCGGCGGCGGTCGTGTACGGTGTAAATCTGATCCTGTGTGGGATCGCCCTATACCTGCACTGGTGGTACAGCACGAGTCGAGAGACACTGACGGACGGCAAGATTGACGAGCATGTTATGAGTATAGTAAACAGGAGGATACTGACCCCGCCCGCCGTCTATACCCTTGCCATAGCGGCCTCATTCTTCAGCACACTGATTAGCATAGGATTGTACGTGCTTATCCCGGCGCTGTACATCCTGCCCGGCCACATTGACTTCCACTTCGGGAACCACGCCGCGCACGAGCGCAAAGTTTCCGACGCTATCGCCAAAAGCGACAAAACCCAGGCTAAGCCCTAACCCGTAGAGGAGAGACAGATGCAGAGCGACTACAGCGCCCTCAACCCCAACCTTGAGGTCATATTGCCGGAGATCATCGTGACCGTGTTCGCCATCGCGGTGATAATGGTAGACCTCTTCACGCGGGGCAGGGGGTCGAAGAACCAGATGCTGGCCGGGGTCAGTGTGGTTGGCTACGTGCTGGCCCTGATCGCCTGCTTCCTCTACTTCGACAACAACATAGGGAGCGTGGCCTGGGGCACCGAGGCGTTCGGGCGCATGGTCGTCATGGACAACCTGGGGCTGTTCTTCAGGATGCTGGCGCTCGGCACGGCCATAATCGCGGTCTTCCTCTCCACTCAGTTCATCAAGGACCGCGGCTTCGCGTTGGGCGAATATTACAGCATATTGGCCCTCGCCACAGTCGGCATGATGGTCACGTCCGCCGCCGTAGACCTCACCACCCTCTTCGTGGGCATCGAGCTAATGTCCATAGCCATCTATATCCTCACCGGCTTCAACCGCCGCGATAAGCTCTCTAACGAAGCCTCACTCAAGTATTTCCTGCTGGGCATATTCTCGACCGCCATACTGGTGTACGGCATGGCCTGGCTGTACGGCATGACCGGGCAGACCAACCTGCGCGAGATTGGCAAGGTGCTGGCCCAGGTGCAGGCTACCGGGGGTATAGAGAACAATGGCGGGATAATGCTCGCCCTCTTCTTGCTGGTGGCGGGCCTCGGCTTCAAGATAGCCGCCGTGCCCTTTCACATGTGGACGCCCGACGCCTACCAGGGCGCGCCCACCCCTATCACCGCCTTCATGTCGGTCGGACCCAAGGCGGCGGGCTTCATCGCCACCATACGTATCATGACCGAGGCGCTCGGCCCCGCCTGGCAGACCTGGGCGCCCGTCATGGTAGTCCTCAGCATCCTCACTATGACGCTGGGCAACGTGACGGCCATCATGCAACGCTCGGTCAAGCGGATGCTCGCCTACTCCTCGATAGCGCACACCGGCTACATGATCGTGGGACTGGCCTCCTACACGCCCGCTAACCACACCCAGGCTATCTCCTCGGTACTTTTCTACCTCTTCTCCTACATGTTCATGAACATGGGGGCGTTCGGCGTCGTCATCTGGCTGCAACGGCAGGGGGCGACAGACTCGATGGAGGGCTTCAGGGGCCTGTCGGCGTGGGCGCCCGGGTATGCGGCGCTCATGGCGCTCTTCATGCTATCGCTGACCGGCATACCGCCCACTATTGGCTTCCTGGGTAAGTACGTGGTGTTCGTGGCCGCCGTCAATGCGGGCCTGACCTGGCTGGCGGTAATAGGCGTGCTGAATAGCGCGATATCGGCCTTCTTCTATCTGCGTATTATCTGGTTCATGTACTTCGAAGAGCCGCGCCCGATAATGTTAGCCGGCCGCGAGACTCGCTCTTCACCCGCCCTCACGCGCACGCTGACGGTTACGGCGATAGCTGTGCTACTCTTCTTCGTAGTCTCCTGGCCGATCCTGGACGCGGCCAATAATTCTATGCCGCAGATAGTGGCGATGCTCACCGGCGTGGCGGCACGCTAACATATCTCTATTGGATAAAAAAGAGACAACCGAAACTGCCACCGGCCCTTTCGGTTGTCTCTTTTTTA
>JBBSGN010000695.1:0-2404 GCA_038254085.1 Chloroflexia bacterium
GGTTGAAGAGGCCAAAGGTACCACCGAGAGCGAAGACGCGCGTGGGGTCAATCGTTTTTAATGCACCACCGACGACCGACGATGGGCAACAGGTGAAACATTAATTAGCGTCCCGTCGGCCGTCGGTCGTCGCCTTGACAGGCCTAATACCGTGCGGTATAATGGTATGCGTCTCTGGGGAAGACTGTGCGGAAAATAGGACCGTAGCGGGCGTACCTGAACAATTTATAGACACGATAAAAAGCTCGGTGCGCCGACGTAGCTCAGTGGCAGAGCAGCTGTTTTGTAAACAGCTGGTCGTCAGTTCGAATCTGACCGTCGGCTCCAGGGGCAGATGCCGGAGTGGCCAATCGGAACTGGCTGTAAACCAGTCGGGCTTCGCCCTACGGAGGTTCGAATCCTTCTCTGCCCACCAAACGTAATGCGTAATGCGTAAAACGTGATGCGTGCCGCGCTTGCCTGCGCTTGCCGACACTTGCCGAGGTTCGTAGAGGCGCACCGTTTTAGCTTGGTAATATCAGTGTCTTTCTTAGTAATCTCTGGTAATCTCTTGTGCCATGGAGAGGAGAACCGTACAATAGCGGAATGAAACGCTGCTCCGGGTGCAAAGAGGAAAAGGACGAGGCGCAGTTCCAGAAGAACTCCTCTGCGAGAGACGGACTACAGGACCAGTGTAAGACCTGTAGGAAGGCTACGGACCGTAGAACATACTTGCAAAGGTCGCCTGAGCAGAGGGCTCGATACCATGAGTGGAGCAAGCGCAATGTGGCGCGCAACATAACATAAGGAGGGCGTATGAATACTTACTTGAGCACCCTTGTGTTGATTGTGGCGAAGCCGATCCTGTTGTACTTGAGTTCGATCACGTCCACGGCGAGAAACACGCAGAGATTGCGATAATGCTCCGATCAGGTCGCACGTGGGAGCGTATTCTCGAAGAAGTACGGAAATGTGAAGTCCGTTGTGCAAATTGTCACCGGAGAATCACGGCTAAAAGATCAGGTACATGGAAGTATATATGGAGCCAAGAGAATACGCCCACGTAGCTCAGTTGGCAGAGCACACCCTTGGTAAGGGTGAGGTCATCAGTTCAATTCTGATCGTGGGCTCCAGATAAAGCCTGGATCCGTATATAGGCAGGCCCATTAAGTAGGGGCAGTTTACATTAGTTTATCTACATCTAGGAGGAATATCCATTGGCAAAGCAGAAGTTTGAGAGGACAAAGCCGCACGTTAACGTCGGCACCATCGGCCACGTAGACCACGGCAAAACCACCCTGACCGCCGCTATCACCAAAGTGATGGCCCTGCGCGACCAGACCAACAAGTTCGTGGCCTACGACCAGATTGACAACGCCCCCGAAGAGCGCGAGCGCGGTATCACCATCGCCATCCGCCACGTGGAGTACCAGACCGAGAAGCGGCACTACGCTCACGTAGACTGCCCTGGCCACGCCGACTACATCAAGAACATGATCACCGGCGCTGCCCAGATGGACGGCGCGATCCTGGTCGTGTCGGCCCCCGACGGCCCCATGCCACAGACCAAAGAGCACATCCTGTTGGCCCGCCAGGTGCAGGTTCCCGCTATCGTGGTCTTCCTCAACAAGGTTGACATGATGGACGACGAGGAGCTTTTGGAGCTTGTAGAGCTTGAGGTGCGCGACCTTCTCAATAAGTACGAGTTCCCCGGCGACGACATTCCTATCGTGCGCGGCTCGGCCCTCAAGGCCCTCGAGTCCGACTCGAAGGACTTCAACGCCGACGAGTACGCCCCGATCCGCGAGCTTATGGACGCTGTAGACAACTACATCCCGACCCCTGAGCGCGCGGTTGACCAGGCGTTCCTCATGCCGGTCGAGGACGTGTTCGGCATCAAGGGTCGCGGCACGGTAGTGACGGGACGCATCGAGCAGGGCAAGGTCAAGGTGGGCGAGACCATTGAGATCGTCGGCATGACAGACGAGACTCGCAACACTGTAGTGACCGGCGTCGAGATGTTCCAGAAGACCCTCGATGAAGGTCTGGCGGGCGACAACGTGGGCTGTCTGCTGCGTGGTATCGAGCGCACGGACGTGCAGCGCGGCCAGGTGCTGGCTACGCCCAAGTCCATCAAGCCTCACACCAAGTTCAGCGGCCAGGTGTACGTGTTGAGCAAGGAAGAGGGTGGCCGCCACAAGCCGTTCTTCACCGGCTATCGCCCTCAGTTCTACATCCGCACCACCGACGTAACCGGCTCCATCACGTTGCCTGAGGGCGTGGAGATGGTTATGCCTGGCGACAACATCACCATGAGCGTCGAGCTAATCGTGCCGGTGGCTATCACCGAGGGTCTCCGCTTCGCTATACGCGAGGGTGGCCGCACAGTAGGCGCCGGTGTGGTGAGCAAGATCATTGAGTAAGA
>JBBSGN010000696.1:0-2402 GCA_038254085.1 Chloroflexia bacterium
ATGGAGATCGTGGTGGTCACCTCTGCCCAGAACGACGAAGAGGGGCGCCGCCTGCTCCAACTGCTAGGTATGCCTTTTAAGAAAGGCCAGTAAATAAGGGCGGTTCTCGAACCGCCCTACAGACTCGGATATAACCTGGATAGCAAGGAGAAACAATGGCAAAGAAGTCAATGATCGCGAAGGCAAACCGGACGCCCAAGTTCGGGGTGCGCGCCCATAACCGCTGCAAGCTGTGTGGTCGCCCACGCGCCTACATCAGGAAGTTCGGTATGTGCCGTATCTGCTTCCGCGAGCACGCCCTTAGCGGCAAGCTGCCGGGCGTGGTGAAGTCTAGCTGGTAGAAGTAATTATGAATTCTAAATTATGAGTTATGAATTGCTTCTTCTAGTTCATAATTCATAATTTAGAATTCATAATTGGCCGAAGGGCCGCAAGGAGATAAGAACCTTTTATGAACATGACAGATCCTATCGCCGATATGCTGACTCGCATTCGCAACGCTAGCATGGCGCGGCACCAGAGCGTGCTCGTACCGGCTTCCGGTGTGAAGGTGGAGATGGCGCGTATCCTGAAGCAAGAGGGTTACATCAAGGATTACGATGTGCCGCCAGAGATGGGTGGCCGGATGTTCCGCGTGTGGCTCAAGTATGGCACCGACAAAAAGCCCGTGCTGACCGGCCTCAAGCGGGTGAGCAAGCCGGGCCTGCGTGTCTACACCAAGCGTACCGACATACCATTGGTGCTAAATGGCCTGGGTGTGAGCATCCTCTCCACCCCGCAGGGTCTGATGACGGGCCGCGACGCCTGGGGCAAGAAGCTCGGTGGCGAGGTAGTTTGTTATATTTGGTAGTAATCGGTAGTCAGTTCTTTTATTACCGGTTACTGACTACCGACTACTAAGGAGAAAGCTATGTCTCGTATTGGCAACAAACCGATTCCGGTGCCCAGCGCGGTGACGGTCGAGCTTGACGGTTCGCACCTGCTGGTGAAAGGGCCGAAGGGCACCCTTGAGCAGACGTTCCGTCCGGAAGTGCAGATTAAGCAGGAAGACGGGCAGATCATGGTAACCCGCCCCTCTGATGATAAGCTGCATCGCTCGCTGCACGGCCTCACACGCACTCTGATCGCCAATATGGTGACCGGCGTGACCGAGGGCTTTACGAGGACGCTGGAGATTGCGGGCGTGGGCTACCGTGTGGCAAAAGACGGCAACTCGCTGGTGATGTCGCTCGGCTTCTCGCACCCCGTGCGCGTAGAGTCGCCAGCAGGCGTGAGCTTCAACGTTGAGACGCCCACCCGCTTCAGCGTGTCGGGCATTGACAAGCAGGCGGTGGGCCAGGAAGCGGCCCGCATTCGCAAGTTCAAGGAGCCTGAACCGTACAAAGGCAAAGGCATCACCTACTCCGGCGAGCGTATCCGCCGCAAAGCCGGCAAGGCCGGTAAGGTTGGAGGGAAGAAGTAGACTCGTAAAACGTAAAGCGTAAAGGTTGTTCTTACGAATTACGTTTTACGTTTTACGTTTTACGCACGAGGACAACAATGAGAGAGAAACCATACATGCTTACGCCGCGACAGAAGCGGCACAACAGGGTGAGAGCCAGGCTGGCGGGCACGACCGAGAGGCCGCGTCTCAACGTCTTCCGCAGCCTGAACCATATTTACGCGCAGATAATTGACGACACCCAGGGGCGTACACTGGTGGCGGCCTCCACTCTGGACAAAGAGTTGCCCGATGCCTCCAAGATAGATGAAGCAACGGCGGTCGGCAAACTGGTGGCCGAGCGCGCCAAGGCCGCCGGCATCAACCAGGTGGTGTTCGACCGAGGCGGCTACCTCTATCATGGCCGCATCAAGGCCCTGGCTGACGGCGCCCGCGAAGGTGGACTAGAGTTTTAGTCCGTAAAACGTAAGGGCTGTTCTTACGTTTCACGTTTCACGTTTTACGTGTCAGAGGAGAAACAATGGCAAGAATAGAGAGAGGCCCTTCGGAGTTTGAAGAGAAGCTGGTGCAGGTGAACCGCGTGTCCAAGGTGGTCAAGGGCGGGCGACGCTTCAACTTCAGTGCCGTAGTGGTAGTGGGCGACGGTAAGGGCACGGTGGGCGCGGGCACGGGCAAGGCGTCTGAGGTGCCTAACTCGATCCGCAAAGCCGGAGAGGACGCCAAGAAGCACATGATCCGCGTGCCCATGATCGGCAGCACCATACCCCACGATGTGCGGGTATCTTACGGGGCCAGCACCGTGCTGCTCAAGCCCGCCGCGCCTGGAACGGGCGTGATCGCGGGCGGCGGCGTGCGCGCGGTGGTCGAGGCTGCGGGCATCAAGGACGTGCTGACCAAGTCGCTCGGCAACAACAACCCGATAAACCTGGTGCGCGCCACCCTGCTCGCGCTGTCACACCTA
>JBBSGN010000697.1:0-2397 GCA_038254085.1 Chloroflexia bacterium
CATCTGAGTTTCCTGGTCTGCTCAGAAGCGGCACCTTGTAGCGAACCCTTTTGCCCTGTACCAAAAAGGAAGGTGAAGAACGCAAAAGACAACCTGCAGAGGCAAAACAGCGCGTTGATTACTCAAGTCCTGAGCATGCAGGAGAGCCGCATCGAGGAATAATTTCAGAGGAAGAGCGAGTTTACGTGCAGGAACATCTGGATGAGGTCAACGAACGGCTTCGGCAGAAGGGCATGCGGGAGATTGACCCGAGATATGCTCAGAAGTTGTGGATCGAGGATCTCCTAAGAGACGTGGTGTACCTTCCCTTCGAGCAACCGAATGGAATAGCCGACGAAGCAACGTCTGGGCTTCCCCCGGTAAGACGAACACTCTAACGCTTGGTGTGAGTTGAGATCACCATCCGAGCAAGTCGGCAAAGGAGAGCCGAGGACGGCCGAGCTGGTCGTTGAGCCATATACAGAAGTTATGCAACGCCACCTATATACTTGACGCACTACTTGCCTTTGGGAGGGCCCACACTATAAGAGTCCCGTCTCTCCACCCCTGCAAAGGCTTGCTGTACCGTTCGAGCACCTTGTGTACTGGCCAGGGCTACGTTCGCGAGGGTGCTCCTCCAACATTACTCAGCTTACGCTGCGTCAAATATATAATTCCCGGTGTTAGAGACGCCTTGTATCCCCTGGCACGCATTGGAGTTGTCGCCCCCACCGGTGACGTTGAACGTCTGGCTGGAGTTCCCACTCGCGTTCTCCTGCTCATTAGAGTTGCTCACCTGTGCTATGGCCGGGACGGCGGCTACAACCACCATCGCCAGCAGCGCTGCCAACAACATCAACTTCTTCAACTTTACTCCTCCTTCTTGGGGCTTAAAAGTTAACAATCGCATCTCGGAGCCGTATCGGCATCCTCCAAAAGGATGATTCTCTCCGTACGCGAGGGCACCATGGCGCCGATCATCATCCTCGCTCACCACGAGCGCGTCTTTTTCTGTTGACTTTCGCGAACCTGAAGACGCCTTCTCATGCCAGCCTTCAGCCCGCATTCCACAACGAGGATTTCGCTGGGCGAAAGTACAATTTACAGCTGCGCTTAGCGCTAAGAGGCGGGTTGCCTCTATTCACCGAACTGCCGAGAGAGGCCCGCCCGGATTAGGCCGATTACTCCCCGATAGGCATAGGACGCTTCCACAAGATATTGTGGCGGTGGTAAATATGCAGATGCAGGCTTGGAGTGGATATGAGAAAATCAACTAACTTATTGAACTTCGTTAAAGGGGGGAACCTTTGATGAGAAAGTTGGCGATCCTTGGGGCGTTGCTGGCGAT
Organism: Chloroflexia bacterium; assembly: GCA_038254085.1. Classification (GTDB taxonomy): domain Bacteria; phylum Chloroflexota; class Chloroflexia; order QHBQ01; family JADMIH01; genus JADMIH01. Next base: position 1,328 of record JBBSGN010000697.1, read on the forward strand.
GCTGCTTGTAGCTTCTGTACCAGTTCTGGCGCAGCAGGCGGTCCCGCCATCAAGTAGCCCTGCCAATTCCGAAGTCACCTCTAGCCTGATCACCCCCGCCCCCGGCTCCGCAGTCGGCTGCCAGGACCTATACGGTTATCCTACGGCCTTCTGTATGGTGAATGATGCTGGCCTTATTGCGCTGCCCGATGGCTCTCAAGCCTCCGTTTTCGTACAGCCCAACGGAACCGCGTTCGTAGTAGACAAGGACGGCAACCTCATCCCCGTCGGCACATCGGCTCCGCCCCCTGGTAACACTGGGGGTGCTATCCAGTACGACAACGCAAAAGGGTAGCCGCAGGTACCTGTATCGGAGGGGCAGTAGCTAGCGGTATTGGCAGTTTTTACTCCCCGCCACCGTAGGGACCGGCGATGGCTGAAGGGCCTCCGGAAGTTACAAGACTCGCCTCCGGCCGCATACCCCTATAGGCCCGGGGCAAAGGGGCGTCCGCCTGATATTACGCGGCGTTTGCGCATAACAGAACATGGACCACGCGGGGCGCATGCGCACGGGGTAGAGCCTCGTAACGCCCCTCGATGGTCGTACCCCGTTGCTACGTGGGCGGAGAGCCTTGCTATTTAGGTGCCTCGTGCTGTCTGTTCTGCTTTACCGGTTTGTTCCATGGTTTTTTGAGGTAGCGCCAGCGCAGTCCTTTCGTGGTCTTCTGGGCCGGTTCTTTGTGCTTCGGCGGGGCGTCGCTGTTCTTGGGAGCCTTGGGAAGTAAACCCACAAGCAGCTATGTTCAGGGTGAGAAGCAGTGTCGCTAGTAACAGTACAACTATTCTGGTTTTGCTCAACACTTTGAACCCTTTCCTCCTCATGCCCCTGTACGATGCTTCTGTCTACTACTATCCGCTCCTATCTTAAGAAGACGCTAAGATCCTGCCTCCTTTACGGGAGAACCGGAGCCCCGATCAGGACATCACGTACTTAGTGCACGATCAGGCGACATTTTCGGTAACGGACAGGTGCTCGTAGTGCGGACATCCGAAGGTCGCGCAGACCCGCTCGGCCAACTCGTAGGTGCCGA
>JBBSGN010000698.1:0-2393 GCA_038254085.1 Chloroflexia bacterium
ACTCGGCACGCCCGCGAAGCCGCCGAAACCCTGCGGGAGATCGCCCGGAAGGCCAAAAGGCCGCCGTTCTGGCCGAGCCAAACGTTACCCGGCACTTAAAAAGGCCGCCTGAGTCCGCGAAGACCGTGCCACGAGGAGTTTCTGGGATGAGCTTTATCTCCATCCCAAAAACTCCTCGTGGTTAAAACGCAAGCTTAGAAGAGGTTCTTACATCCAACACCCTGACAGGAGTCTGGAGGGAACATAGGCTGCTCATCCTACGCAGCACACGCGGCAGTAGATATTTATCCATAGCCACCACATACTGTGATCGGCACTCTGAGGCTGGGCGGTGCAAGCGCAGCGTTTGAAGTGCTTTTAGGCCGGATCTATTCACAATCCGTATACGGGTTGCTGAGAATAAGCCTTCTAGGCAGTGCGGTGAATAGAGGCAGTCCTCCCCTTGGATTCAAAACCAGTACTATCCGATGATATATGCTGCCGTAGCTTTTGCGCCGATAGGCAACACACGGGAGGATGATGACTCACGAGCAGAGGAAGCCAGTAGACAAAGACCGGAAGTTCGTCGAGACCGTCAGAAAGTACTTGGCAGGTGAGAAGTTGTCTCCCACAGAGGAGCGGATAATTGCCTACGGTTATACAGCGGCGACGCGCGGGCAGAGGTCCTTGAGTCTCCGAGAAGACTACCCTTCTCGGCAGCTCGGTAAATGAAGAGTTTGTGTCTAGATAAATTGAACCATCTGGAAGGCGCACCTCTTCCTCGATAGACTGCCCGAGTTGACTTCTCAGCTACTACTCCTGACGGTATCCCAAAAACTCGAGCAGCCTGATCACGTCCTCGTGCCTCACAAACACCGTAAGCCGGCGTAGATGCCTCTTCCCCCTGATCTTGGCCAACCTCCTGAACCATCTCCTGATCTTGTAGGCATCCTCGCGGCTGACTCTCACCGTCTCCCACTGGATAGGCAGTAGATCCTCGTTCCACACCCCCCACACCCTGCCCGTCTCTACCCCCTCGGCGAATACCTCGGGCTTGGCCACGTACCTCTCCATGTAGCTTGTAGCATTCCTCCATTTCCTCACCTCCTCAACGTGTGTCCCCGCCTGCAGGTGCCCCTCACTGAGCTTTCCACAGATCTCATACCAGGAAGATGCTATGAAATCGCGTAGATCAGCTACTGATCCAAAGGAAGGTGGCACGAAGAGGAGTAGGTGGAAGTGCCAGGCTCCTCTCCTCTGTATCCCCATCCTCCAGTAAGCAGAGAACTCCCCATACTTTCTCTTTAGACGCCTTTTGAGGGCCTTTAGATGGCTTTTACACACCTCTGGATCTTCGGGATACTCGTTAGGGTAGGTCAAGGTTATAGAGATGACTTTCCCTTTATTAGCTCTGAAAGCCGTGCGATTAATGCTAGCCATGCGCCTGAGAAGATTCCTGCGGCTAGCTTTGCTGAATCCCCTGATCTTTCCTCTGCTAGTTCCACCATGAGTAGTAACTACTTGACTTCTCGTATTCTCTCCTAAAAAGACTTGAGAAAGGGATCCTCCTACGGTTGAGGAGACGTAGGCATATTCTGGATTTAATGTCTTCACGGTTAGCTTATCCTCTTGGTCAACTCATCCTGGGGCTTGATATGCGAGGTTGGAAATGAGGTCATCTCTTCTGGATTACTTCCTGGATCTCGTCCTGCGGCCCGATATGCGTCATTGGAAATGAGTGCATTTCTTCTGGATCCCTTCCCGCGGCCTGATATGCTCCGTACATAAACCAAGCGTAGAGTCGTACATGCTCGAGGGTCTGTCCCTATTGGTCAACGCGATCGCCGACTAGATCCGCGGGAGATATCCCTAACGCTCCTGCTAACTTCTGCAGGGTTTGCGGGTAAGCTCCTCTCTGCAGGTTCTCCAACTTGCAGATGGTGTGCTGGCCGGTCCCAGCAAGAGAGGCAAGCTGGCGTTGGGTGAGGCCGAGACGTTGACGGGCGGGTCTGAGACCGGGCAGGGGTATACCTCTGTTGGCGTAGGTCTCGGTCGGCGCTCGTCTTTGGTCGCCTACGTTACTCACGGTGGTGCCTCCTAGTCTTGTCGAAGTTTTCCTTACGCTCGAGGTGCGAAAGCAGGTCGAAGGGACTCCGCTCATTATGGCTTGTATGCATGTACTTGCCTGGGGGTTATAAGGGTGATGCTCAAAGCCGATCTGAGCGCTTGTAGATTCTTAAGGGCAAAAGGGGGCGCTACGAATGGATCTGCAGCTTTAGAGCGGTTCTAGGCGGGTTAGACGAGCCTCCGAATGCCGGGGTCCCTTCCTGTCCGACCAGCTTATCCAGGGACTTAAGAGCAGTCCGCTGCCCGCCCTCGGAATATTCTTTTCCCTATCTTCTCCTCACCCAATC
>JBBSGN010000699.1:0-2391 GCA_038254085.1 Chloroflexia bacterium
CGGCCTTTACCGACACGTCTTTAGGCACTATACTATACTCTTTGAGTGTGAGGTCTACTTCCTGGATAGTGCCGCCCGCAGTCAGGTCAACTGTGGCTGCCGGGGCGGCCTGGGTAGTGGGGGGGGCCGCAGGCGACGTGTTGTCGGCGCCGCACGCCGACAGGCCCATGGCCATCGCCGCCAAGAAGATCGCTGCCAGGCCCGCCCGCCTGGCCTTGCCTTGTAATCTGCTCATCACCTTCATGCTAATACTCTCCTCCTATGAAAAGTGGTATTGCCGCTCTTATAATGATAGCGAATAATAGTTCCGCATACAAGCGCCGCTGTGCGTCCTTCAGGGCATTACTCAAGAATAGTTTAACAGTTAGCCCTTCCGCCCGCAACCATGCTCGCCCTGTATTCGGACACTCTCATACCTCCGAAAGCACACGTGCCCGTAGTCGTGCTACAAAGTTGGGGTCCGGTTTTCCAGCGCTGGGGCGCAGGCTATTGAGCGCGGCAGCCATACGTAGGATGGCGACCTCTTCGGCCGCACCGTCGTAGTTGCCTTTGTTTTCCGCACGGCGCAACTGGTCAGGGCGCGGACTTTCGTCTGCCTGTAAGCTGCTAATCTGGTCGTTAAACCTGTCGAATCTCGATGTCATATGATTATGTCCTTGTAGAGGACCCATCCAAACGCTGAATTGTCTGGGGGCGCAGGGTAGCCCTTTTGCGGGCGCTGCAATGCTTACTACCCCGAAGTGAGACCGAGGCAATCTTGGTTAGCCTATTATCAAGTATCAAGGCTGCCCAGTTGCCTCACATCTTACTACGTGTTGAGTTACAGTGACTCGCGTTGCCGTCCATGCGGCTCGCAAACTATAATGTCATTGAGCCGACAATCCCAACCATTCTTGTAGGCGCCCAAGAAGGAGCCGCCCATGAGCACCCATATCCTACTGTGGATCTACCGCGACGAAGTGCCGCCGGGGGAGCGTGCCCGACTCGAAGCCGAACTGGAGCTTTTGCCTGGTAACGTGCCCGCGCTGAGAAGCGTGGTCTGGGGGCCGGTTGTTGGCGGTCGCAACCAGTCCTTTTCGCACTGCTTCGTGATGCGCTTTGATGACCAGCAGGGCCTTGATGAGTACGCCACCGATCCCAGCCACGCGGCCTTTGCTCGTCCTTTTAAGGAAGCGTGCGCGGTACAGGTAGTCGTGGATTTCGAGTCGGACCATTGAGGATAACCAAATGACCTGGCCCGACCTCTTTGTGCTAGCAATAGTGGCCTTTTCGGCGATCATGGCAACTCGCCGGGGTTTCATGGCCGAGGTGCTTTCGCTGGCTGGCTTCGTGCTGGCGTTGGTTGCTGCCTTCACCTTCTACTCGCGGTTGGCCCCTTTCTTCGCCGACCGCCTCGGTTGGTCCCCCGTCTGGACCGAGCCTGCCGCCTTTCTGACCGTGTGGCTGGTGGTCGGGGGAGTCTTCCTCACTATATCTCGCGCATTCACCCGGCGCATGAGCCACCAGGCGCATGCTTCCCAGGTCAACAGGCTGCTCGCTATACTGCCGGGGGCGCTGCAAGGGCTGATCTCCTCGGCGGTGCTGGTTACCATACTCGCCCTCCTCCCTGTATCCGGTGGCTTGCGCCAACAGGTCGTCAAATCGCCCGTCGCGGGTAAACTTGCGCAGACCACCCTTGCCCTGGAGCGCCCGTTCGAGTCGATTTTCGGTCCGGCGGGCCGGCAAACGCTCGGCTTCGTAACCGTCAAGCCCCCTACAAACCCCAGTGAAGAGGGCGAAGGGAGCATTGATCTTCACTTCACGGTCGGTGACGCCGCGCCCGAACCGGACATGGAGGAAGCCATGCTCCAATTGGTTAATCAGGAGCGCACGTCACGCGGCATCGCGCCCCTTGAGATGGACGCCGAGTTGCGCCTGCTGGCCCGCACCCATGCCGATGATATGTTCAAGCGCGGCTACTTCGCCCACAACACGCCGGAAGGGGTTGACCCCTTCGAGCGGATGCGCCGTGCCAACATCGTGTTCGGCACTGGGGGCGAGAACCTGGCCCTTGCCCCCGCCCTCGACATTGCCCACAACGGCCTGATGAGCTCGCCCGGCCACCGCGCCAACATCCTCAACCCCCAGTTCCACCGAGTCGGCATTGGGGTATTGGACGGCGGTGTCTATGGCAAGATGTTCGTGCAGGAGTTTACGGACTAGGTCCAGATGGGGAGCGCCCGTTGCGAGGTTGCGTTCTTGAAGGTGCATTCTTAAGGTGCATGAAGAATAACCTCCCAGACTATTGACAAGTGTGCGATATTAGGCTATACTGAGGCGGTTACAACCACATGCTATTTACTACACTATACTTAATTGACCAGCCCGGCTTCGTTATAACAGGGTCAGTAG
>JBBSGN010000700.1:0-2368 GCA_038254085.1 Chloroflexia bacterium
AGACAATACAAACGCCCTCCTGGTTCCCCCTGGCGACAGGCAAGCCCTCATAAGCGCGATATGGCGCCTGTCCGAAGACCCCGCCTTACGGACCGCCCTCTCCAGCGGCGCGAAAGAGCTGGCCCGCTTCTTCGCCTGGGACCGCATCACCGACATGCATCTGAAGTTGTATTCAGAGCTGCGGTAATTTTACATTGTATTTTTACTTTTCCACATCCCTTCCAAAGGGGTATTGACTCCTGGCGCCCCAGCCCATATAATCCCCATGCGCTGAGGCATGTTAGGTAAGCAACATCTGCCGCACTCGCTTGAACTACATACTTAGTCGCGCTGAGATGCGGTGCCGATGCGCGCCGTCTCTTATTCGCCCCCTCCGACCTTTGGTGGGGGCTTGTTCCCTTCCTATAGGGCATAGGGAAAGGAGGCAAAATATCATACAGCAGGGAACGACAAGGCACAGAGATACCAGTCACCCACAAGCTGAGTCTTAAGGAGGAACAGATGGCAACCCGTGCAGAAACAACCGGCGTCAGGACCACCGAGAGCGGCATAGCCCGCTACTTCGAGCTTGCCAGGTACAACGTCACGTTCGGCAGCGAGGTGATGGCGGGCTTCACCACCTTCCTGGTGATGGCCTATATCGCCTTTGTCAACCCAGGCATCCTCACCAGCGTAGCCGACAGGACCGGCTTCAGGCTAGATTTCCCAGCAACTGTCACCGCCACCTGCTGGGTGGCGAGCTTCCTTTGCATCCTCATGGGCGCGTTCGCCCGCAGGCCGTTCGCCATGGCCCCCGGCATGGGGCTGAATGCCGTCGTCACCTACCAATTGGTGGCCGCGCAGGGCCTCACGTGGCCCCAGGCGATGGGCATCATCGTCCTCGAAGGGATAATTATTACCCTCCTCGTCCTCACCAAGTTCCGCCAGGCGATCATGGACGCTGTACCGATGGAGCTAAAGCGCGCCATACCCGCCGGCATCGGACTGTTTATCCTGTATATCGGCCTCAACGAAGGAGGCTTCGTGGCGGGCAACGCCGCCTTCGCCAAAGACCCCACCGCCCCGCCCGTCGCGCTTGGCAACTTCGGCACCCTCACCATCCTGGTATCAGTGTTCGGCGTGCTGCTCACCGCTTGGCTGCACGTCCGCAAGAACCGCGCAGCCCTGCTGGTGGGCATCCTGGGCGCAACCCTCTTCGCCATTGCACTGAACTATCTGAGCATGGCAATCGGCGGCCAAGCCATGTACCCGGCGGCGATGGGCTGGGGTCTCCTCCCCACCGCCTTCGTGCAGGCCCCCGCCATGCCCCACTTCTTCGGCCTCGACCTCGGCGCGTTCGCCTCCAAAGGCCCCATCAGCAGTTCGCTCAACACCTTCTCCATCATGTTGAGCGACTTCTTCGACACGATGGGCACCTTCGTCGGCATCGGTCTGCTCGCGGGCTTCCTCAACGCCAAAGGCCAGCTACCCCAGGTCGAAAAACCCCTCCTGGTCGACTCCATAGGTCCCATCGTGGGCGGCGCGTTCGGGGCAAGCAGCGCCACCACCTACATCGAGTCGGGCGCGGGCGTCTCCTCCGGCGGGCGCACCGGCATAGTAGCCATCACGGTGGGTCTACTCTTCCTGGCAGTGCCCTTCCTCACGCCCATCATCGCCATCGTGCCTCCCCAGGCGACGGCGGCCGCCCTCATCATCGTCGGCTTCTTCATGCTACAAACCCTCAAGGACGTGGACTGGGCCAACTTCAAAGAGGCCTTCCCAGTGCTGATCACCATGATCGCCATGCCTCTCACCTACTCTATCACTAACGGTATCGGCTTCGGCTTCCTCCTCTTCACCGCTATGATGATCTTCACCGGCGCGGCCCGCAAGGTCCACTGGCTCATGTACATCGCCAGCGCCGCCTTCCTCCTCTACTTCCTCGCCGAGCCTATCAAGTCCTGGTTGGGTGTGAGTTAAGATTACTCATTGGAAAACATAAGCCACCCAGAAGTTTGGGTGGCTTATGTTTTTATACGGGACGGGCCGGTGGTTGTCTATCTCCTATTCGGCATAGCGCAATTGACCGGGAAGAAAGTGTTAGCCACAATCTTACTCGTCTGCCCCCTCGTGATGTTGTTGTAGGTCAGGTAGTATGGTCGGTTGCCAGGTGGTATGCAAGGGCCTGCTGGCGGGGAGCCACAGGTGTACCCGTCAATGATGCCCCTCTCCGCCAGCCTTCCTATGTACTGGTAGAATGCGTCAGAAGGTGGCACGTCCTCGAAGCTCTGCACAGTAATGGTATCGGTGTAGCCTGCTGCATTGGCGTCTATCTTGGAGAGTTGCCCCCTCGTTACATTGTTGTAGGGGAGGAAGCAAGGGATACCAA
>JBBSGN010000701.1:0-2357 GCA_038254085.1 Chloroflexia bacterium
CCCCTGCTGGCTCCGCTACCGGCAAAGTAGCTATGACCGGCTACTTCAAGGACTATAAGGGCCGAGCCGACCAGCTTGTGGGCTTGTGGACCGCCGACCTGGTAAACGGCGCTCTGGCTCGTTTAGAGACGCAGCCACTGCCCGACAGCCCCAACGGTATAGCCGACCTGCAATGGGCGCCCGACGGCAAGAGCCTCATATACCGCGAGACCATTAACCAGTCGGTCAGCTCGGTCAGCGCCCGCTACGATGGCAAGTCCGATTTCCGCATCGTCAAGCTCGATACAACAACCGGCGATAAGCTAGCGCTGTACAATGGGGTTCAGCACTAACGTGATATTGGTGGCGAATTAGTATGGGCGTTGTAGGTGGGAGTTTCGTCTCGACTAGCGGTATAATATCTGGCTCTGGCAGTCCCGTTCCCATTAGTTCTTGATCAGGAGGTCTGTGATGTCCCTACAACCGCAAGCCGTCTATATCGTTCCCGAACAGACACAGCGTGTGGCCCATGCTATCTTCCCTAAACCCAACACAATCATGCGTATGTACGACGAATTCGGTGTCATCTTCAACGATGCCGATTTCCAAGACCTCTTCCCACGCCAAGGCCAACCTGCACAAGCTCCAGTTCGCCTCGCCCTGGCCTGCATCCTCCAGTTTATGGAAGGCCTCACCGATCGCCAGGCTGCTGATGCAGTGCGGACCCGAATTGACTGGAAGTACCTGCTCTGTCTTGAGCTGACCGATCCCGGCTTTGATCACACCGTCTTGAGTGAGTTTCGCACTCGCCTGTTAGACCACAATGCTGAACAGCGCTTATTTGACACACTGCTCGCATTGGCTCAGGATCGTGGCCTGCTCAAAGCCGGTGGCCGCCAACGCAGCGACTCGACCCATGTTTTGGGTGCTGCCCGCACTTTGAACCGGCTGGAATGTGTTACTGAAACCCTCCGCCATGCCCTCAATGAGTTGGCGACAGCCGCACCCCAGTGGCTGAGAGGGCACACAACATCTGATTGGGTCGATCGCTACGGCTTACGGGCCAGCGAATATCGGCTCCCTAAAGGCGATGCCAAACGGCTGGTCTGGGCTCAGCAAGTTGGCCTTGATGGCATGGCCTTGCTCAACATCATCTACTCAGCAGCAACCCCGGCAACCCCGGCAACTCCCGCCTCATTGCGGGATCTTGAGGCGGTGCAGATATTGAGACAGGTTTGGATCCAGAACTTCGTAATCATCGAAGGCCAGTTGCATTGGCGTGACAACGACAACACTCCACCAACAGGAAAATACATCGGCTCGCCATATGATATTGGTGTACGCTATGCCAACAAGGGCTCAATCACCTGGACCGGGTACAAGGTGCATTTGACCGAGACTTGTGACGAGGAGGGTCCAAACCTGATTACCAACGTGGAGACGACTTCGGCGGCAGTAGCAGATGATGCAGTAACGGGCTCAATTCACGCTTCTCTGGCGCAACGCAAGCTGGCGCCCACCATTCACATCGCGGACACGGGATTTGTCAATTCGACGATACTTGTGCAGAGTGCTGAGCAATATGGGATCAACCTGATCGGCCCAACGCGCTCTGACAACCGTTGGCAAGCTAAAGAAGCGGCCGGGTTCTCGGCGGCGAACTTTGTGATCGATTGGGAGCAAGCACAGGCCACATGCCCGGAAGGGCAGGTGAGTAGCAGTTGGACGCCAATGTTAGATCGCTGCCAGAATGAGGTAATCCAGATCAAGTTTGGCAAGCACGAATGTGGAGCATGTGTGAGTGCTGCAAAATGCACGCAAAGCCAACCGGCGCGAAGGATAATAACGATCAGGCCAAAAGCACAGTATGAAGCACTGATGGCAGGGAGGCAACGAGAGAAGAGCGCAGAATACAAGCAGGAATATGCGCGCCGAGCAGGGATAGAAGGAACAATAGCACAGGGGGTACGAACCTGTGCTCTGAGGCGATCACACTACGTGGGACTGATCAAGAACCATTTGCAGCACCTAATGACAGCGGCAGGGATGAACCTAATGAGGATGGTACGATGGCTGATGGGTGAGAAGAAGGCCACAACTCGTGTGTCAGCGTTCGCTCGTTTGTATCAGCGGGCCGCTTGATTTCAATTCGCCACCAATATCATAAAGCGGCAAAGCCCCAGCTTCTTTGAACGCCTGGTTGTTGAGCTTCTAGTGAGGATGGGTTACGGCGGCTCTATAAGAGATGCGGGGCAGGCTATAGGCAAGACCGGAGATGAGGGCATTGATGGCATCATCAAAGAAGACAAACTTGGATTGGATATAATCTATATTCAGGCGAAGCGTTGGGATCGTACCGTAGGCCGCCCTGAAATACA
>JBBSGN010000702.1:0-2349 GCA_038254085.1 Chloroflexia bacterium
CCAGCCAGGCGTCGAAGCCCGCTTGCACCCAACGCACGCGCACCACGCCCTTTGTTATCTCCTCGACGATGCCTGGCCCAAGCCTGTCGCACGGGACGAGCGTACCGTCTGGAGTCTGCACGCCTTGCAACTCGCCGGCCGGGGTTACTATTTCCCCAGGCCGGAAAGCTCTTTCTATCTGAGGAGAGATTTGCGTGAGCATCCAACAGCCTCACTTTCCTGCTTATCTCCTAAGCATCTGCTTCGCTGCTTCAACTATGTGGCGTGCGGCCAGCCCATACTTCTCCAATAGCGCGTCGTCCGGCCCCGATTCCCCGAACGTATCGCGCAGACCCACGCGCTTGATGAGGGTAGGATAACGCTCGCCAAGCGTTTCGGCCACCGCCCCTCCTAGCCCTCCTATTATACTATGGTCCTCCGCGGTGATCACGCGCCCGGTGCGCCTGGCCGCCGCTACTATCGCGTCCTCGTCCAGAGGTTTGATAGTGGGCAGGTGCAACAGATAAGCGCTGACGCCTTCGTGGGCGAGCATCTCGGCGGCTTCTAGTGCGCGGGTCGTCTGCACGCCCGTACTTATTATGGCTACATCCTCGCCCTCGCGTAGCACTACGCCCTTGCCCAACTCGAAGCTATAATCATCATCGAATATCACCGGGCTGGGGTCGCGGGTGAGGCGTATGTACATCGGGCCGGTATATTCGCAGGCCGCTCGTAGCGCCTGTCGCAGCTCGGGGCCGTCGGCGGGGGCGATCACGGTCATGTGCGGCATGGCCCGCATAACCGCTATGTCCTCTACCGATTGGTGGGTCTTGCCGGTCTTGCCGGTCAGGATGCCCGAATAGCCGCCCGTTATCTTCACGTTGAGGTTCGGTTGGGCGACCACTACGCGCACCTGGTCCGCCGCCCGTTTCACGGCAAAGGCCGCGAAGGTGCTGATAAAAGGGATGAAGCCGAGCGTCGCCAGCCCCGCGGCCACGCCGGTCATGTTCTGCTCGGCGATGCCCATTTCAAGGAACTTGTCGGGCTGCCTCTCGGCGAAAATGTCGGCTCGCGTGCTGTTCGCCAGGTCCCCATCCAGCACCAGGATGTTGGGAAACTCCTCGGCCAGGTCGGATAGTGTTTCGCCGAACACCACCCGTAGAGCTTCTGAATGCGGAATCATTGGCTTTATTCCTCGTGCTTGATACCGTAGGGGTAGGTCTTATGCCTGCCCTGCTGGTCAACCGTAAAGATTATGGTAAGGGCACAGGGCAGGAATAAGACCAACCCCTACAACTCAGTCATGGTACAACTCGCCCAGAGCCTGCTCTAGCTCGTCCGGCGTGGGCACTTTGGCGTGCCATTCATATGCCCCCGACATGAAGGAGACGCCCTTGCCCTTGATAGTGGAAGCGATTATTATGGTTGGCTGCTCTTTGCGCGCTTTGGCACGCTCACACGCACTTATTATCTGCCTCATGTCGTGGCCGTCTATCTCAATCACGTGCCAGCCAAAAGCCTGCCACTTAGCTGCCATCGTCTCGATGCTTGCCCAGGGCGGCTGCCTGTCCTGGATGCTGCCGCCCGGCCAATCGTACTGCTGGAGGCGGTTGAAGTCGAGGATAGCGGTGAGGTTATCCAGACCGTACCGCGCTGCCACGAATGCCGCCTCCCAAATTTGCCCCTCCTGGCATTCGCCATCGCCGAGTAACACCCAGGTGTGAAAGCCCTTGCCCCGTTTCCTCGCGCCCAGAGCCATCCCTATCCCCGGTGATAGTCCCTGGCCCAGCGAGCCGCTTGACATGTCAAGCCCCGGTAGGCGGGTCATGTCGGGGTGCCCTTGCAACCTGGAGTTGATGGCATCGAACGACGTCAACTCCTCGCGTGGGAAATATCCTCGTGCTGCCAGGGTAGCGTACAAGGCGATAGAAGAGTGCCCTTTGGAGATAATGAAGCGGTCGCGCTCCGGCCAGTTGGGTTGTTCCGGGCGGACCCTCATCACGGCGAAATAGAGAGCAACAAGTATGTCGGCGCACGAGAGCGGCCCGCCGAGATGACCTCCCTGGGCGTGGAATATAGCTAGTACGCAGTCGGCTCGCACCTGGGCGGCCAGGCGCTCAAGTTCTCCTATATCTACTTTTGTTTGTGCGTTTTGCGGTTTCAGCATGGCGCACCTCTTCCGAGTTTTGAGTTTTGAATTAATTCCAGAACCATGGCCTGACCTTGGGTCGCCGACGCTCCGGCAGGAGACCCATCAGCCGTTCAACCCCCCAGATGTAGCCGCCCAGCACTGCTGGCACGCCCAGCAGTACGACGAGCGCCTGAACGATTCTATCTGTCATTTAGCTTCCTCCTCGCTAGCGCGGTGCG
>JBBSGN010000703.1:0-2331 GCA_038254085.1 Chloroflexia bacterium
CGGCTCGGCGCACCAGCTCAAGGCGCTGGTGGGTGGGGAGCGCGTGAGCGGCCCCGGCTACTACTACCAGCCCACCGTGCTCACCAATCTGTCACCGCAAATGCCCGTTTGCGCCGAGGAGACGTTCGGTCCGGCGGCGGCGGTGATCCGCGTAAAAGACGCGGACGAAGCGATAAGGGTCGCCAACGACACGCCGTTTGGATTGGGCGCTAACCTCTGGACGCGCGATATAGAGGCAGCGCGCAGCCTTGCTCGCCGTATTGCGGCGGGGTCGGTGTTCATCAACGGCATGGTGGCTTCCGACCCTCGCCTACCGTTCGGCGGGGTCAAGCAGAGCGGCTATGGGCGCGAGCTTTCGGAGTTCGGCATACGTGAGTTCGTAAACATTCAGACAGTGTGGATAGGGCCGGCACAGGCGGCACAAACTCCTACCCCGCAGAGTGAGTAACGAGTCATGCAGTCAGGCATAAGTACAGTTGACCAAAAGTGAGGTAATCGCCGGGCATGAAAGAAACACCAGACACCCCATCGAACGCGACCGCAAATGGCAGTGCCAACGCAGCCGAATTACTGGTGCGCTGCCTGGAGAACGAAGGGGTCAAATACGTCTTCGGAGTGCCCGGAGAGGAGATACTGAATGTACTCGACGCCTTGTCGCGCAGCCGGAGCATTCAGTTTATCACGACCAGGCATGAGCAGGGCGCGGCCTTCATGGCCGACGTGTATGGGCGCTTGACTACCTATCCTGGCGTCTGCTTGGCTACGCTCGGCCCGGGGGCTACCAATCTCATTACAGGAATAGCAGATGCCACTCTGGACCTGGCCCCTCTAGTGGCGATCACCGGACAGGCGGGGCTTGAGCGCGTGTATAAAGATTCGCACCAGTACATTGATGTGGTGCAGATGCTCCAACCCATCACCAAATGGAACGCCAGGGTGGAGCGTCCGGAGGCAGTGCCTGAGATGGTGCGTAAAGCCTTCCGCCTGGCGCGGCTTGAGAAACCGGGTGCCACCCATCTGGAGTTACCTGAAGATGTAGCCGCTATGCCCCTATCCACTCAACTGCAACCGATGCCGGTGCGGCGCACCACCTACCCGCAGGCGGGGCCCGCTGTGCTTGAGAGAGCGGCGGAACTGCTTTGTAACGCCAAACGTCCCCTCGTACTCGTGGGCAACGGGGTAATCCGCAGGCAGGCCTCGGGGCACGGGGCCGTTGATGCCCTGATCGACATGGTTCACGCTTTGAATTTACCTGTCGTCCATACGTATATGGGCAAGGGCTGTATGGATTACCGCGACCCTCACGCCCTGGGCACCGTGGGCTTGCAGCGCGGCGGGGCCGACCTTGCGGCGGTACCACAACTTGAAGAGGCCGATCTCGTAGTCACTGTGGGCTACGACCTGGTGGAGTGGTCGCCTGCCCTCTGGAACCCACATCGGGACAAGGAAATCCTACACATCGACAGCACGCCTGCCGAGATCGACGGCCATTACCTGCCCGCGCTGGAAGTTGTAGGCGAGATCGGTTATGCTCTGCATACGCTTGCCGGGTTATGCCAGGCCCAGAAGCACGCTTGGTGGGAGCCTGGGGCAAACAAAGTCGCTCAGGAAGAGCGCGGGGAAGAAGCTGCCATGTCGGGCTTGCGGGGCTATGCAGCGGACGACAGCATGCCAATGAAGCCGCAGCGGGTGGTGTGGGACCTGCGGCAGAGCATGGCTGATGACGACATCCTGGTAAGCGATGTGGGGGCGCACAAGTTATGGCTGGCCCTTCTCTACCCGGCCGCCAGACCCAACACCGTGGTTATCTCCAACGGCTTCGCGACCATGGGCATCGCCGTGCCGGGGGGACTGGCCGCTAAGCTGGCGCACCCTGAGCGCAAGGTTGTCGCGGTAAGCGGAGACGGCGGCTTTTTGATGAACTCCCAGGAGCTGGAAACCGCCCTCCGGCTTCGACTGCCTTACGTCAACGTTGTCTGGACCGACAGGCGCTACGCCGTGATCGAGCTGAACCAGCAGCGTCGCTTCGGGCGCACCTTCGGCGTTGAGTTCACCAACCCCGACCTTGTACAGTATGCCCAATCGTTCGGCATACCTGCCTGGCGCGTGGAACAGGCAGACGATTTTGCGCCGATGCTGCGCCGCGCGCTGGATATGGATATTCCTACCCTTATTGAAGTGCCCGTAGATCATACCGAGAACATGAAGCTGGGCACTGCGGCAGGCGGGCAACAGGCGAAAGAAGTTCTATAAGGACAAGGAGGACCAGACGACGCTATGCACCTCAACGCCGCTAACATGATTTCCAATTGCCGATCACGTCATGGTTGC
>JBBSGN010000704.1:0-2330 GCA_038254085.1 Chloroflexia bacterium
CCATCTATGTTGCTCCTTTGTTAGCTATCAGTCGTTCACTGATTACCGACTACTGACTACCGACCACTTTAATTCGTGTTACTATCCCCCGCAGGCAGGTCTTCCAAGTTTAGCTCGCGGAGGCCCGCCCAGCGATTGTCAACAGTTTCGGGTTCATGCCCGCATTGGACCTCGTTCAGGTTGGCCCCGCATTCGACGCAGAGGCCCGCGCAATCCTCTCGGCATAGCGGCTTGATGGGCAAGGCCACCAGCAACGCCTGGCGCACTGGCTCGGTGAGGTCCATCAGATGGTTAGCGTCTATGGTGAAAGCCGCGTCGTCCTGCTCGTAGTCGGCACGCTCCACCCCCCGCTCCGTCTCCACGTCTACACTCGGCTGGTACTGCTCTTCAAGCATCGCCTCCACCGGCACAGAGAACGGGTCCAGGCATCGGCTGCACACCACTCCCACATCGGCTGTCACATCGCCTTGCACCAGCAGGTCGCGGTTCATGCGCGTGACCTTGGCCGTGCCGCTCACGTCGTGCGCTTCGAGCGCACTCTCCTCGGCATCTGCGTCCTCCGCGCTCAATACAAGCAAGGGAGTCTCGATGTCGAGTTTGCGGGTAGACCCTACATTCTCTTTGAGCAATTGGGCTATGTTAAATACCAGATCAGGATTAGAAACGTCCATGCCACGCCAACTCTTACACCGTCCGTTTTATAGGTCAACTTCGCTATTATATGGCACGCGATACGCACGTGTCAAGCGTAGGAGGACGAAGGACGACAGTAGTCGGTAGTCGGTAGTCGGTAGTCGGTAGTCGGTCGTCGCGCTAAGATTGAAAGCCGAGCAGGACTAGCGCCAACAACGCCAGGCCCGCGAAGAAGCGATACCAGATGAACGGCGCGGTGGAGTTGCGTTGCAGGTAGCGCAGCAGGAAGTAGATGCAGATGAAGCCGGAAACGGCGGCGGCTACAAAACCTATCAGGAAGCCTATCTGCTCGTTAGCGGGGAGGCCGCCCGGCTCCTTTGTCAGGTCGTACACTTTCTTGAGGCCCGCGCCCAGCACCACCGGCGTCGCCAGCAGGAAGGAAAAGCGGGCCGCCGCCTCTCGCGTCAGGCCGAAGAAGAGGCCCGCCGTGATGGTGCTGCCTGAGCGCGACACGCCCGGTATAACCGCCAAAGCCTGAGCCAGCCCTATACCTATCGCCGAGTTTAGCTGTATATTGGCTAACGTGATCCTCTGCTGGCCCAACCGCTCGGCCAGCAGGAGAAACCCCCCCATCACGATCAGCATCACGGCGATAATGGCGATGCCTGTTCGCAGGTTATTCGGGTCGTGGAACAGGGCGTCTACCTTGCTCTCGGCCAGCACGCCCACTATGCCCGCCGGTATGGACCCCAGCGCCAGGAACCACGCCAACCGCCGGTCGGGGTCCGCGCCGATACGCCGCTCAAAGATCGAGCGAAAGAACGCCGCGATCAGCCTGCGCCAGTCCGACGCGAAGTAGGCCAGCACCGCCAGCAGCGTGCCCATATGCAGCGCCACATCGAATTGGAGGCTGTTGATAGCAGGGTCTTTCCAGCCGAACAGCCAGGGGACTATCACTAAATGCGCGGAAGACGACACGGGTAAGAACTCTGTGAGGCCCTGGACCAACCCCAGGACCAATGCTTGTAAAAGGTCCAAATGCTAAAACACCCTCCCCCTTCGGGAATTATGAATTATGAATTGAATGAGCTAATTCATAATTCATAATTCATAATTGATTTAGCTTGCCCGCTTGTGCGATGTCTGTTATGTCATCTTCGTCCACCACGCCGTCACCACTGACCGGCTGGGTGACCTGTTGGGCTACCACCGGCTCTTCGCCCGTGGGCAACTTGCCTTCCTGCACTAACTCAATGTCGGTGAGCGGCCCTTCCAACTCATGCTCACGCGCTGAGGCGGCGGCGCGGCTCTCTTCCAGGTGGGTGAGGTCGCGCCACGACAGGCTCTCGCGCGCCAGGTAGACGAAGCCGAGTATGCTTACGGGCAGCAGCAGCGCGGCGTGCAGCACCAGCACATAGGACGTAGCCGGCCCGCGTGCCACGCCAAACGCGCCTACTAGCACAACCTGGGCGATGGCGTCAAATACGCCCACGAAGCCGGGCGCCTGCGGTATCAGCGTGCTGAGGTTGGCGATAGCGGTCGCCAGTACATAGGCGTAAAAGGGAAGCGGCAGGTTGTCAGCGCCATGCAGGTTGAAGCCCCAGTTGCCCAGCACATAGTACATGCTGGCCTCGAACAACCAGGCCAGGACAGATAGGCCAAACACTGCCCCCAGGCTGGCGGGACTGCGGAGCGAG
>JBBSGN010000705.1:0-2324 GCA_038254085.1 Chloroflexia bacterium
GATAAGGGGTTACGGCCCGACCGTGTTAGGGCCGAGGTCGAGGTCGGGCGCGGGCGGGCGGTAAGATGACGTTATCACCGGCAGACTACTGCCCTTGGGCGCGTCGTACATGCCCACGGTGAGGCGATAGACGCCGGGGGCGAGTGTAAGGGGTAGCGGCACATTGTAGGGGGCGGCCAGGAACTCATTCGCGTACCAGTCGCGGACCGGACGCGCTCTGCCGTTGCTGAACGGCACCACGTCCACCTGCGCCACCACCGCCCCGCGCTCATTGCTCAGATGCACGGCCTCCGTCCAGTTGTGGTTGTCCCCGCTGCCGTCTTTCAGGGCGCGCCAGTAAAGGTCAAGACCTATCGCGCCGCCTGCATGGTACGTGACATCGCGCGAGGGAGGTGGGCCGGCGGCGGGGTCGTAGTAGCCGTCTTTGGATTTGAGCGGAGTGAGGGCGTAGCCCCACAACTGGGCAACATCGCCAAAACGCGCACCGGACCGTGTGACGCCTGCCATCTCCGGCGGGCCGTCGCCTACCTTGAACACCAGCACCTCCGGGCCTTTGCCCCCTTCGTGGTCGCCAGCGAAGCTACGGACCTGGGGCAGGGCCAGCCATTCGGCCAGCGCGCCTGGTGGTCGCCTGGGGTCCACAGAGTCCGGGTCGTCTCGGTCCAGGACCGCCTTCTCTTTGCCGACCAGCATAACATAATCGTAACCGCGCCGCGCGTACCAGGAAGGTGGCCGGTCGGTAAGCTGGGTTTGGGGCGCGTACAGGTCGGGGGCAACGCAAGGCCAGGGCGAGGGCGCGCAAGTGAGCCAGGGGTGCAACTCGACGGCCGCTCGGTGTCCCTCGCGCAATTGCGCCTGGACCCATGCAAAGGCCGCGTTACGGCTGTCCGGCTCTGCAAGGTAGCGGTCGAAGTTGACCATCTGCCGGGCCGGCTCGGCGACCAGCAACAACCCGGCCACCCCAGCCAGGAGCGTTGGGTTGCGGAGCGCGGCGGGCGTGGTTATGGACAGGCGGACCGTGAGCAGACCGGCCATAAGAACCAGCCCATATCCGGCTGTGAGACACAAAAAAGGCAACACGATGATCATGTACCGCTCGTACACCGCCTCATAACGGCTTATGAACAGCACGTAAAGAGGCGCGAAGGGTAACAATAGCCAGGCGGCCCGTTGGACCCTCCTCGCATGCCTGTGCAGGGCTACTACCAGGAGGATTACGCCTCCCAATGTGCCCACTACCAGAATTGCAGGATCAGTAGCCCAGAGTGCGCCTATCTGTGCCATTAGCGTCCCGCGCATGGCATCCAGGGTGCTGGCTGGTTTTCTTTGGGCCAGTGCCAGTTGGAGGTCACGACTCCAGAGCGGCCAATCTAAGAGCATATATGGGTTGGTAATCAGAAACGTGACAGCAGCAGCCAGGACCATGCTAAATGCTATCGCCAATCGGTAACGCCAGGGCCGCGCCCGATGGCCCAGCCACGCAAGGGACCAGCCTGTGGCCGCGGTCAGCCCAATAAACAGACCGTTGTACTTGGCTGCCGCGCACAACCCTACCAAAGCTCCGGCCAGCAGCGCAATCCATAGGCCAGGCCGTGTCGCCAAGCGCCACGCCGCCGCCAGCGCCCCCAACGCGCAGGCGGTCATCACTGCATCCGTCACCAGGTAGTGCGACTGCTCGATGTGCAAAGGGGATGCCAGCAGCAACAGAGCAGCCACGAACCCTGCCGCCCGGCCAAAGACGGCCCGTCCCAGCGCATAAACCCCTACCACCGTCGCCGCCCCAACCAGCGCGCTGAGGGTCCGCCCCCACAGGTAAAGGTCGGGCGCGAGAGCAATTATGTGATTGGTGCTGGGCAGCGACTGTGGGCCGGCGTAGTAACCGCGCCAGGTGCCCCACAGCAAGTTAAGCTTGTAGATCGCCGCTTGCAGATATATGACCAGGGAGGGGTATTGGAAGAAGTGCGGATTCAGGTCGCCGCTCTTCACTATACGTACGCCCGCATCAACGATAAGCGACTCGTCCGGGTGGGCCACGTAAGGCAACGACCAGCGCACGCCCCACACGCGCAACGCCAGCGCACCCGCAAAAAGAAGCAGGGCGATTATCCAGTCAGGGGCTTGTGTCCTGAAGGATGCGAGCCGGGAAGGAGCGTAGCTAATGGCTTTTCTTTTCTATCTCGGCGTACGTGGGGTGAGGAAGCAAGCCCCACCTGTCTTGAGGCCAGTATGACACGAAGGCCGTGCCGATTATCCTCTCCTCATCAAGCGGCCCCCAGATATGCGAATCGCTGGAGTTGCGCCTGTTGTCGCCCAGCACGAAGATA
>JBBSGN010000706.1:0-2323 GCA_038254085.1 Chloroflexia bacterium
GGGCTTGTCTGCTTGAGGACGCTATTGGGTGCGGGGTCTTGCTGGGCCACGACACCCTCGGGCCACGCCGGGCTTACGATGCGATCAAGCTCGACTACCACGAAGCCTCGCTGCTTGGCGAGTATCTTGGCGTCATTGATGTTCAGGCCGACCAGTTGTGGCACGGCCGCCGAGATAGGCGTGGGTGTGAAGGTGGGAGTCTGGGTGGGCGTGTTAGTGGGTGTGTTGGTGGGCGGGGGCGTGGTCGGTGTGGGAGTGGAAGTGGGCACGGTAGGCGTGACTGTGGGGCTTGGCACTATGGGGTTGGAGAATATGCCGGGTAGCTGGGGCGCGGCCCAAATGCCTGCTATCACCAGCGCGGCCAATAGACCGATTGCAAAGAAAGCTATAAGCACACCACTGCACCCGCCGCTGCCCGACTGCACACGAGCAGGTGACGGCCTGATCGCAGCCGACGCCGGACCGCCCAGTGCGCTCGTCACCTGGCGGGTGACAGCGCCCGCAGCCGACCCACCCCCCGCAGCCGACGGGTACACAGCGCCAGGCACACCTCTGGGCCTGCTTGCTGCGGCTGTAGGAGGGCCACCCACCGTGCGGCTTCCCCTGGTAGTAGCTTTGGGCACCTGTGTCTGGCGCGGGCCTGAGCGGGTGATGTTGGGCTGGGCCACCGGCACGGCCATCGTGGGTTGTTGGCCCGCCGCCTGCATATTGCGTAACGCCTTCTCCATCTCGGCGGCGCTGCTGAAGCGAGTTGCCGGGTCTTTAGACATAGCTCTCAGGACGATGGCCTCAAGCCTGGGCGGGATATTGGGGTTAAGCTCTCGTGGTGGGTGCGGCTCCTCACTTATGTGCTTGTAGGCCAGGCCCACGATGCTCTCGCTCTCGAACGGCAGTTTGCCGGTAAGCATCTCATACAGGGTCACGCCGACCGCGTAAATATCGGACTGAGGGACCACGCGCTCGCCCTTAGCCTGTTCGGGCGAGAAGTAGTGGGCGGTGCCGAGGGCCAGCCCTGCTTCTGTAAGGCCGAGGTCGGACACGCTCTTGGCGATGCCGAAGTCGGTCACTTTGACCGTGCCATCGCCGTTGATGAGGACGTTCTGGGGTTTGATGTCGCGGTGTATGAAGCCGCTACGGTGGGCGTACTCGAGACCGGCCAGTATCTGGGCGGCTATATTGATGGCTTTGTCAATCGGCAAGGGGGCCGAGCGAGTGATAAGCTCTTTGAGGCTCTCACCCGACATGTACTCCATAACGATGTAGTAGAGGTCGCCGTCCTGGCCCACATCGTAGACGTTAACCACATTGGGGTGGGTCAGGTTGGCCGCCGCTTGGGCTTCGCGCTTGAAGCGAGCCACGAACTGATCGTCGTTGGCATACTGGTCGCGCAACAGTTTGACGGCCACAATGCGCCCCAGTATATTGTCGCGTGCCTTCCAGACCTGGGCCATGCCGCCGCCGCCCACCACGCTGATGAGTTGGTATCGCCCGTTCAGAACGCGACCACTGTCGTTATTGCTTGCCAAAATGCATCCTTTTAAGAGGTAAAAAGCCCCGTACAGGGGCTTGCGGTTCGCCCACAGACGCTATGCCGTACAGAAGGGCGGTGCGGGCGTACTTATCCACAATAACGCTCTACCCAGTACTTTGCCTAAGATGATACGATGAATTGTAAACCAGCCAGAGAAGCCTTGTCAAACGAGGGATCGCTATAGAGCCATTTTCAGTTTCACCGTTAGGACTACAAAGGGTAAGGTGGAAAAGAGGGTAAGTGTTCAGAGTTAGGGTACGAGGGACAGAGGTTGAGGGTGAGAGAGGAGTAATAAACACTCAGAGAAGGGGTTTAGACCTTTAGCTTGCCAGGTGGCAAACAGAGAAGCCAACGTCATACGTGTTTGGCTACCTTTGCGAGACTTTGAACCACCACTCACTTTACGCACCACGACCAAAGGGCGGATAGAGCGTTCAGCCAAGTTGTTGTCTGCGGAGAGACCAGGCACAAGTACGAACTGGAACAACTCGTCTTGGTGACGCAGCAGCCTCTTGCACAACGTATGGCATGGGTGTTCTCGGTGCTCTTTAGCATCGGCATACCGTAATCCCAACTGTGTGGCCTGTTTAATCAACTCCTCATAGAGCACTGCTCTCTCTTGTTCAGAGGGTGGATCCAGACCATGTTGCGGTTGAGGTTCTGAGTGCAATCGTTGTTGTGCGCGCTCATACAAACTATGTACTGCTTTGGCCCAATCCAGCACCCCACTATCTTTGGAGTGCTCTTCTTTTAGGGCGTGCAGATCCCTGAGTACCTGAGTAGGTGTACCCA
>JBBSGN010000707.1:0-2323 GCA_038254085.1 Chloroflexia bacterium
CAGCATTTTGAACATCGCCAGCGCGACGAGGTTATCCAGCGTCTGCACAAATGCGGTGCCAAAGTGCATCAGCACCTCTCTGGGCGGCAACTCCATCATCTCCTCGCCCCTGCTGATAACCTGCAAGGCGGGCGCACGCTCCTCCAGCACCCCTCTGAACAGGTCGGCCTTGTCCTTGAAGTAATGGTAGATGAGGCCAGGCGACCCGATGTGCGCCGCGCTGGCGATGTCCTTGTTGGTGGCCTTCTCGAACCCCTTGTTGGCAAAGACGTGCATCGCCCCGTCAATGATCCGCTGGCGGCGGCTCTCGTAGTCCTGTTCGTCTCTAGGTGGTGACATCTTGCTCGTCCCTTGTTGATTGATTAGTCAATCAAGGATATATTAGCACAGGTTTTGCATCGTGTCAATAGGCAAAGCACAAGTTAGGCATTCAGATTTTGGGTAGGGATGAAAACAAACTCACCGCAGAGGGCGCAGAGTACGCACAGTACCTCCAAGAAAAACAATAGAATCTCTGCGTGGTACTCTGCGCCCTCTGCGGTGAGTATCCGCGAACATAAACGTCTATAGCTTGATAAGCCCAGCCACCTTGTTCCCCAGCCTGATGCTATAATTTTGCCCCCTGTCCTGGGGGTACACCTGGAACATATTGCCCATGTAGACATTTGGGAGGGGCGTTTGCAGGGGCGGGATATGGGCCTCAAACTCGCGAGTGACCACCGGCTGGGCGTAGGGAAGCTTATAGACGCGGCTCTCGGCCACCCAGTCCTCGGAGAAGTCGGGGTTGAGCTTCTTGAGGTGCGGCAGGAACTCGGCCACTACCTCTTCGTCGGACTGCTTGAAGTAGCGGTGGCCCATAGGCAAGTAGTTGCCCAGGTAGAGCAAGTGGCGGCCCCCGTAATCGGACGCGGGCATCATGTTGGTATGCTCTACGGCCACCAGGAAGGGGTAGCCGGGGTCGTTGATGTTGAGCCAGTAGACCTTGTCCATCAACTGCTTTTTCAGCGTCAATATGACCACGTGCGCGCCCAGAGCGTCGCCCCAGTCGTATTTCTGCCTGTAGGCGTCGGGAAGCCCTTCGGCCAGGCGCAGGAATAGCTTGGTGGGCAGCGTGGAGATAACTGCGTCGAAGGTGTACGACTCGCCTTTGCCGGTGTCCACGTGGGTCTTGCCGCCTTCTATTGGCACGATGCGGGTGACGGCGGTGCCCAGCTTTATCTCGCCACCCGCCTTCCTGATCTCTTCGCCCAGCCGCTCGTATAGCTGCTGGAAGCCACCGCGCATATACCCCAGGTCGAAGCTGCGCTCATGCACACGCGACCAGAACCAGGGGAGGGCGATGCGGTCATAGTAGTTGTGGAACTTGCCCTGAAGGAGCGGTTTCCACTGCACTTCGTATGCCTGCTTGCCCATCCACCTCTGTATCCACTCGGCGGCAGTCTGCTTGCGTAGCCGCTTGTAGTTCCCCTCGAACTTGAGGTAGGCCCCGGCGGCGGCCATCCTGAGCCTGCTGATGATTGACAAAGGCTTATATTTGAGCAGCATCGCGGTGGGCGAGTTCTCCCACGGCTTGCCGCCAATAAGGGTCGAGCTATTGACACTGTGCCAACCTAGCTTATCACTCAGGCCGAGCTCATCAATAAGAGCCTGTATATCCTTGTCCGAGCGAAACAGGTGGTGATACGCCTTTTCGAGGTAAGCGCCGCTATCCCCCACCGGGAAGCCGGCGGCCAACCCGCCCAACTCATTCTCCTTCTCGATCACCGTCACCTGCGCCCCGCGTTGCGCCAATCTCAGTGCCGCCGTCAGGCCAAGCGCCCCGCCGCCCAGTATACCTACGTGCATCTAATTGTTCTCCGTACATATAGAAAGGCGGGTACATAGCCCGCCCTCGGTCGGTAGTCGGTAGTCGGTTATGCCGGATTTACCGATTACCAATTACCAACCACTAATCTTGCGAATAGATATCGAGCGTCTTACTGCCGAGCTTGGGGTCGAAGCCGGGGAAGGGCTTGCGGGTGTCCCACTGCTTGAGACGCCTGGCCTCGTCCCTGGTATACAGGTCGCCGCCCTGCATCGCGTACTGGTCGAAGACCGAAGAATAAGAGCCGCCCGGCGAGCCGTCCTGGCGCATACCGTCCGAGCCGTACGTGCCATAGTGAACTACGGTTTGGGGCGCTCGCGCTTCCGCCGGTATAATCGTCTCCTGGAGCGGCTGCCACAGGTTGGAATCGAGCCATTCTTGCTGCTGGCGACCCCACACGGTCACGACCTTGAATGCCTTGTTTTTCCTCTTGCGGTCTGGTTTCTCACCGGGGTTGCC
>JBBSGN010000708.1:0-2323 GCA_038254085.1 Chloroflexia bacterium
ATAAATCCTTGGACAAAGGATGTCCGCTTCTTTCGGCGGGCTACGTTCTCGCCAACCACACTCAAACCACCATCTTGCCAACGGTAGAACGCCGCTAGTTCTTCGCCTTCGTTCATAGTATGGTATCCCCTCCAAAAACTAATATAGTCCTACCGTCCTCGCAAGGCTGTCCACCCTACCCAGCCAACTACTGATCGGGGCCAGTTTGGGTCGCACGCCAAGGCGTGTTTCCGGTGAAGCGTGGTCCCAGTCGGCTTGTCGCTGTAGGCTCTTGGTGTACAGGTCCCTGAGAAATCTGATCCGTTGTCCCTGTACGCGGATACAGAGCCCTTTCGTCCCGTCAGGTTTAGCGCAAACAGCTAGTACTAATTCGACTGTCTGGGGACCGAACATGCCATCTGGCGTAGCACTCACACCACGTTGCAGAAACTTGAGAGCCTGTTTGGGGCCTGAGTTGAAGGCTGGATCGGCTACAACCAGGTCTAGGGGTTCCGGCCAAATATGGCATCCGGCTTTTCGCCAGAATAGTCGCTCGAAGATCGCGGCCCATTCCGCTTCGATAATACCATACACCAATCCCGTATACCCGGCAGCCTCAAAGGTAGCCTGGGTGATTCCGAACATGGTTGGGTTCGGGTCATAGGCTCCATGGGTGGGGTAGTAAGCCCCACCTTCTGCACGACGGATAAACGCAACCGCTTTTGTGAGGCTCATTCTGGTGTGGGTGGTCCGGGTTTGGGGTTTTTAGCAGCAGAGTCTTTGACCCCGTTGACGGGACGGGAAAGACCGAGCATTGCATCAGATGGGCGGGGTAGGTCCCGTAAAGTGGCAATTTCAACCCGCAGGTCGGCCAGTTGCTGTAGTAGCGCCGAGTTTTGGCCGTCAACCAATAAATGAGTTGAGTTGGAAACGTCAAGCTGATTCGCGGCGTGTGCGTCGGCTCTCACCCGTGTCTTGCCACCCTGCCAAACAATCGTGAGGGTGGTAGGGATTGCTACAATGAGGGCCTGTAACACCGGGCTATCCCACCAGCCGTGTGCAACGACGGCTTCTCTGGCGGCGATATAGACGGTATCTATAGCTTGTAGGGGAAGCATCATTATTGTCACCAAAAGAGGACAGAACTAGGGTCTTGCGAAAAGGACGATTGGGTGGTATAGTTGTAGTATGTGGATAGAGCGACTGAAAACCTTTGGCATGCTGGCAATTATAGCGGCGGGGTGCTTCTTCCTGCTGTCGCTATCCCATCCGGTCAAAGTGGGTTGTTATGTGTCGTCAGGGAAACCACTACAAAATGACTTCTTCAGTGGTAGGCCTGCCCCTGCGAACGATTTCTACAGCACTCATTAGTGCTGCTTGAAAAAGTCATTTCTCGGTGTGTGGAAGAAGTCGTTGGAGGCTCCACCAGGCCGCTGAAAATCCCTCTCTTTAGCTTCCCGTTTCTTTTGTAGGATCGGCAACCACATTCCCTGTTCCTGCGGGTTCGCCTTGGCAAATATCACTTCGGCCTCTGCCAGTGGCAGGGACTTGAACTTAGCCACCAGGGGCGACACAAAAGCAGTGCGCTCCAAACTCTGAACCTGACGGTGAGTGAGAGACCCTTGACCCTGAAGCGTTTTTAGGGAATCAGGGGTGACTGTTCCCGTTTGTAACCCCCTTCGCAGGTCACTCCGCACCTGTCCCGCTTGGGCCTCCTCAGGGGTACGGTTATGGGGACTGTTCTTGATAATAGCTTCCTGTAACGCGTTCTGGGCCGGAGTCCGCACATCTTGGCGGTGGGCTGGAGTCACCCCGACAAACGGCAACGCCTGACTGACTACTGACTGACCCCTCTTACGCTGCTCGGCTAGGTTCTTGAAGGAGAACGGAACAAACTGGTTGGCAACGTAATTGGTTTCCTGTTGAACTTGCTGCATGGCTGGATCGTCGGCGTTCCGTATCTGGTCTCCGTAGTAATCCTGGTTTTCCAGCATGGAAGTGATCGTATTTAGCAGCGGAGATTCTTTGTGTTTCAGGGTCTCAATCGGATGGCTGGAATAAGAAGCCAGGTCTTTCATGTAGCTGGGAAGTTCAACCCTCTCTTCGTTCCCGTCGGGATCAAGTTGTCCGGTACGGGGCCTGAAATAGTCCTTCAGGTTCTCCGGCCCTTTGCCGGTGTAGAGGTATTGGGTAACGGCTCCCGCCAACCCGACTGTGATTGGCAACGCAAAGACATAACTGGCTTTCGGGGTGAGGTTACCATGTACTAGGTCTCGAATACCCCCGCCAAGTTCTCGTACCGTGCCAAGATTCCAGCCAACCGACCGGACGCCCGCCATAGACA
>JBBSGN010000709.1:0-2316 GCA_038254085.1 Chloroflexia bacterium
CCCACACCAGGCGGAGACCGCCTGTCAGGTCGCCAGCCAGCGAAGGCCGCTTATCCGTAGAGGTCGAAGGACAGCCTTCGCAGCAGCTATAAGATACATCTTCTCTGTCCCAGACGCCTGGCGCTGAACGGTGCGCCACGTAGATGTCGCTGCCGCGTCCCGTAGCGCCGGGGCCTTTCCACGCCGCAAACGGCACGCCATTAGTCGTTGCAGCCGCCGTGACGTCCACTATGGACAAGTGGCCGGTAGAGGCAACCTGCTCGTTGGTGACTACCCACCCGGCGTCGTTGCGCTGGTAGTAGAGGAGCGTGCCATCTGTGTTGTTGCCGAAGAACGCATGGACAATGTTACTGGGGCCGAGGGCCAGAGCCGTATTCTTCTGGTTCAGCCCGCAGGTGCCTGGCACCACCTCGTTAATAGACACTACCCCGCTGGTCTCGACACGCGCGTAGTAATCGCAGGTGCCATTGCTGTCGCTCTGCCAGTAAACAATATGGCGGCGACCCAGCGAGTCGTGCTTGACCACAGCGCCCCCGTTCAGGGCGACGTCCGCTGTCCTTAGCACGCTCTGGATGAATGGACCGTCCAGGGACGTGTTGCTGGCTTGCATCACCAGGCCATCCGTATCGGTTGCCCGTCCCCATCCGACCGTCACCGCATTGGTCAGTGGAGAAGCCCCAACTCGGCCTGTGGAGTCATAATCGCCACTTCGTGAAACGTTGATTGGCACAGTCCAGCTATCCTGTGGCGAGCTGGGGCTGGGCTGGTTACTGCCTGGGGCGGCTGAAGCGGCCCCGCCTCCTGCGCTGCCGACGACCGTTATCGCGGCCAACGCCATGAGCGCCAACAGCGCCGACCAGGTAAACCTGATATTGAATCTCTTCTTCATGGTAATTGCTCTCCTACCTGTGCTATCGGCTTTGAGTGGCGCGCTCGATGAGCGCGTTGTCAAATTGCTTGCCCTGATCGGCGACCGTCCACACGCCGGCCCAGCCCACGCTAAGGGTGCTGTCGTCGGCGCTGATTATCTGGGCGCCGTCTACAGAGACGCTGATATGGCTGCCCACAGCGTCTACTCTCAGATCATACCACCTGCTCTGGAAGCCGGGCCATGCCGACACCGGGGCTGAGGCTATCTCTCTCACTTTGCCATTGGGGGTTACTATCTCAAGACGAGCCTTGGAAGAGTTGTCAGACAGCTTGGAGAGGTCGCGGTAAAGGCTGACCCGGTAATAGCCCACACCGGAACCACGAAAGGCCACGCCCACAGGCTCGCTGCTCTTGGGGTAGAATTGGACCGCAACAGCGCCATTGTCGAAGTTGACGTTCTTAGCCACAAGCACGGCGCTGTCATCAGTTGTCTCTCCGCTGGCGTCACCGCGCTGCAACAAGCGGCCACCTTTGGCCTCCCAGGTGGCGGATGATATACTGGGGTTTTGCCACTTGTCGAGGTTGCCGGCGGCGAAGTCGTCGCTCCAAACCACCTGAGCGCGCTCCGAACCACCTGGGGGCGGTGCCGGGGCGTCTGGAATCGCCGAGGGCAGGCTGCCTGCGTTCACGCGAGCATTAGGCGACTCGACAATATTCGCGGGCGCAATCTTGATCCCCTGAGACTGGCTCGCGCCGGTCGCCATGAGAGCCGCTACCAGTAGCAACAACGCCACCGCAGGTATCGGGAGTAGTTTCTTGCTAAACATTAGTTATCCAACTCCTTTCGATTCACTCGCCCGAGCCAACCGGCCCTGGCGTACCACCTGACCTTTATCGTCTCATCCCGGCGTATGCGCCTTGCATCGCACAATATAGAGACGTGAAAGCTTCCCCATAGGGAGTGCTAATAGTGTACGCCGCTGGCTCTGCTCATGCAGCCCGGCCACGTACAGTGTGGGCCATGCAGGCATCCTGTGCGGTTGTCGCCGTTGACTAAGGACCATAGAAGGGGTGTTAGCATCAGGCCGCTTTGGGCATGAGAGGCGACATTGCCTCGTGACCGCCCTGTCTGAAAATGGCGCTAGACAGAGGGCGTTGCCTTCGGGTGAACGTAGAACGTGATAGAGCAGCGTTAAGGTTTGAACAATAGAAATCTCTTGGACCATCAGGTGCATAGCCGACATGCGCTTGTAACTTTGCCAAGTATAGCGAATCCGAAGTACCTCTGTCAACCTCCTCCCTTAGCGTAAATGTTCAGAGTTGAGGTGGAGCAATATCCACGATAAAATGTGAGGCATGACAGCAGAGGAAGAAGTGCTGATTTTACGGGCAGAAGTAGCCACTCTGAAGGAGCAACTTGCACAGGCACTTGCCCTGATTGCACAG
>JBBSGN010000710.1:0-2313 GCA_038254085.1 Chloroflexia bacterium
AATATGTTGTCGGTGACCGACCCACCATAATAGCCTAGCAGCGTGCCTTCTTTGCGCGCTTCGGCGTATCTGCCCGGCGCGGTGTCGCCATAGTCAATTATGGTCGCAACGCCCCGATTTAGCACGCGCCCTAGCTGTACGACCCACTCGTTGGTCGCCAGGTTGACTTCGACCTTTTGGCCCGGCGCAAGCTCGATCTTGTGCTTTCTCAGGAAATCAAGCAGTACCGGGTGGGAGGGCGGCTCATAGACAATTCGGAAGCCATCGTCTGCCCCCACGCCAACATATTGCTCTAGTATGTCGCCCTTGCGGTTCTCAAGCACATGGACAGGAAAGGCGTCTACAACCTCGTTGGCGATTACCGCCCCCGCCAGCCCTCCTGGCACGTTTTCTATATCCCTCTCCCACGTGACTACTCGCTCATGCTGCGGCAACAGCAAGGCTCGTTGCGCCTCGGTCAGCGCAGGGCTGATCTCTACTAGCCAGTAGCGCAGCCGTTCATACAGGTCTGGGTTTACCGCGCGGAGTGCGCCCAAAAGGTCGTGGGCCAGTGTGCCCCGGCCAGGACCGAACTCTACCAGATCGAAGATTGGGGGGAACCCTAATAGCCCGTCAATATCGGAGGCGTGCCGTGCCAGCAGGCGACCGAACGCGGGCGACGCCTCCGGGCTGGTGGTGAAGTCGCCTCGCGGGCCGATGTTCGGTCCGGTCGTGTAGTAGCCGAGCTGTGGGTGGTAAAGGGCATGGCCCATGAACTCGGCGACCGTGATAGGCCCCCCTTCCTCGATGCGCGCTCGTATCCACCCGGACAGCGCTTCCACATTTTGCGACTGCACAACCCCTATGATATACTTTTGGTGGAGATAATTCGACCAGGCAAAAGGGCTAAGAAAGGACACGGCTGCTGTTTTGGCTACATTGCTCGTTTGTCCGCGCTGCCAAGGGGCTGTACAACCAGGCGCAAGAGCCTGCCCTCGGTGCGGGCTGCTATTGACAGGTGTCGAACCTGTTTCCCATACCGACCCCCAGGAGCACGCTAGCTCCTTCCAGCGAAACGGCTACGACGAGTATGGGGCCGAATCCGACGCCCCAGTGAACACTACTTCCATGCCTTACGAGTCAAGTCATGCTGCAGAGGGCATGGGCACTACCCCTTATTCCCCGTCCGAGCCTCGTGTGGTCGCCCAGCCTTTGCGCCCGCGTCCTACCTACGCGCCCAACAATAACGCGGCGGTCGAAACATCGGCGGCTGGTTCGGGACGGGTCGTGCCGAGGGGGGCGCTGGAACTATTGCCGCACGAGAGCGTGGCCTTTCAATTGGGCGCTCTCTATCTGACCAACAAGCGGGTCATACTGCTCGCTCCGAGCGTAGTGCGTGCGGCCTTTCTTCGTGACGTGGACGCGGTCGGCACGCTTACCGAGCGGGCGTCAGGGTGGAGTCTCTTCTTCGGTCTGCTCTTCCTCGCGCTGGCCGGTGGCGGCATGTACGCCTGGGTGGCGCGAGGCCAGCTTGAGTCTCTATTCCCGCTCCTGTACGAGATGATTGACCTCCGAATCATCGCGGGGGCGCTCGCTATTTTGGCGGTGGCCCTCCTGGTTATGTACATCTTCTGGGTGAAGCGGACCCTCTTCGTATCGGTGAAAGGTCGTCCCCTCATTACGGTGAGCGTGTCCGATTGGAATGCCCGCAAGCTGGAAGGCATGGACAGCTTCGTGAACGCCTTCTTCCAGACCAAAGACGCCGCGCTCGAATATCCAGATTAGAGAGAGCAAGAAACAAGCACAAACAGCAAGACCGCTTCCTGCGGTCTTGCTGTTTGTGCTTGTTATTACGGAGCTGACACTGTTCCTATTCCTCGTCAGGGGCGAGCTTCTGGTGGCCGTTGGTGGGCGGGCAGAAATGTGGCATACCGGCGGACGATAGGGGTGTGCCGCACAGGGGACATCGGGGCCGACCCGCCGCTATCACCTCCACGCAGTTCACCTGCAAGGCTTCCATTTGGCTACGACTTGCGAAACAGCGAAAGGCTGGCGGCTCTCCATCGGGCGCGTCCGGCTCAGACGCTTCGAGCGCGATCAGGTCGCGCTGCGGATCGTACCTTAGCCCAAGAGTGCCGACATGCAATTCTACTTCGGGGTTGGCGGGAAAGTCAGGGGGCTTGGGGTTTGACGTGGGCATCGACTCGGCGAGTATATCTCCCCCCTGCTCGGCCCGCACCTCCATAAGCATCCTGGCTATCGCCTCTGCGAGCGCCTGCAACTGCTCCTTTTCAAGCCATAATTGCGCCGACGCATCGCTGCTTTGGGCCAAAA
>JBBSGN010000711.1:0-2307 GCA_038254085.1 Chloroflexia bacterium
CTACTAGACTCGTATTGCGTAATGCGCACTGCGTAAGGCATAATGGGTGCAGGGCAGTGGCGCATCCATAAAAGGCAGAGTAAAAGCATCACAACAGTGCCCGCTTCAACGGCACCGTTGTGATGCTTTTTTAGCAACACAGGAGAGGCACACAGATGGGCGTAATAGGTTATGCCGCCATGTGCGAGCAGTTTACCCCAAGCGATCTCGTGAAGTATTGCAAGGCGGCTGAAGACAACGGTTTCACGGCCCTCATGGTGTCGGACCACTTCCAGCCCTGGACCCCTGAGCAGGGGCAGAGCGCGTTCGTGTGGTCGCTGCTCGGCGCGCTGGGGGCCACCAACAACCTAAAGTTCGGCACGGGCGTGACCCCGCCAGGCTGGCGCTACCACCCGGCCATTATCGCGCAGGCGGCGGCCACTCTTGAAGCCATGTATCCCGGCCGCTTCTACCTGGGTCTGGGCGCGGGCGAAGCGCTGAACGAGCATATCGTGGGCACTTACTGGCCCGAGGCGGTGGCGCGGCTTGATGTGCTGGCCGAGGCGATAGAAGTCATACGCAAGCTGTTCACCGGCAAGACGGTCAAGCACCGAGGCCCCTACTTCAACGTCGAGAGCGCCCGCTTGTGGACCCTCCCTGAAAAGCCGCTGCCTATCTACGTCGCCACCTCCGGCCCGGTGAACGCCGAACGGACAGGGCGCACCTGCGACGGCATAATCACCGTGGGGGCCACCGATGAGAAGATAAAAACGCTGCTGGATCGCTTCGAAAAGGGGGCGCGAGAGGCGGGCAAAGACCCGGCCACCATGCCGCGCATATTGCAATTGCACGTTTCCTGGGCCGCCACCGAGCAGGCCGCTATCGAGCAGGCCGTGAAAGAGTGGCCCAATGGTGGCATGAACTTCCCCAAGCAAGACATCCGCAGCCCCGAAGATTTCGCGGCCATGGCGAAGCTGGTGCGCCCCGAAAACTTCAAAGGCCGGGTGCTGATGTCGCCCGACCTGGACGCCCACCGCGACCACATCCAGCACTTCATGGACCTCGGCTTCACCGAGATATACGTCCACAACGTGGGCCGCAACCAGCAGGAGTTCATCGAGGCTTACGGGCGGGAGGTCATCCCCAGGATAGAGTGGCCCACGTAGATAATGGCTAACACAGGCACTCAGCCCTCAGCCCTCAACCCTCAGACCATCGCCTACGTTGCCGAGCAGAGGGTGGCGCGTCTCGCCACAGCCGACACTCAGGGGAAACCGTATGTCGTGCCGGTCTGCTTCGCCTTCGACGGGCAGCACTTCTACATCGCCCTCGACGACAAACCCAAGAGCATGCCACCCACCCGCCTCAAGCGGGTCCGCAACATCCAGGCAAACCCACAGGCATCGCTATTAATGGACAGCTATAACGAGGACTGGAGCCGCCTCCGGTATGTGCTGGCAAGTGGCAGTGCCACTCTTGAAGCGCCCGGCAGTGAGCGCCATACAACCGCCGTCTCCCTACTGCGCGAGAAGTACCCGCAGTACCGCGACATGGCTGTAGACCAACAGCCTGTTATCGTCGTCTCGCCAACGTCCTTCCACGAGTGGCATGGCAGGCGCAGTGACGAGGCCGCAGCACATCGGCCAGATTGGGACTTCGCCTCTCTTGCCAGAGACAGGCATGTGGTCAGGCAGTTTAAGCAGATGCCAATACCGCGCGAGATGGTCGAGTCCGTTATAGAGGCGGCTGGGTGGGCGCCATCGCCGCACGGCGCGCAACCCTGGCGCTTCGTGGTGCTGACCCGGCCCGAACTGAAAGAGAAGTTAGCGGACGCTATGTCCACAGAATGGCAGCGCAACCTCGAAATGGACCGCGAAGACGCGGCGGTGGTGGCTGTCCGCCTAGGCAAATCCAGGCAGCGAGTTCTGAACAGCCCGGTCCTGATTATCCCCTGCCTTTACCTTGATGACCTGCAGGAATACCCCGACCCGACCCGCCAGGAGGCCGAGGTCACTATGGCCGTGCAGAGCCTGGGAGCTGCAATTCAGAACCTCCTCCTAAGCGCGTACAGTCTGTGCCTCGATACAGGGTGGATGTGCGCGCCCCTCTTTTGCCCCGGCGTGGTGCGCGAGACGCTTGACCTGCCCGCCAGCCTCATTCCGCACGCCCTGATCAACCTCGGCTATGGAGCTAAAGACCCGCCCCGCCGCCCCCACCGCCCGGTCAGCGAGCTAATTGTCCGTTATGATTAGGAGCTATCTCATAAACAGGAGGGAACTCTTTAGCCTACCCACTACCCCTTGTCATTCCGAGCGTAGGGAGGAATCA
>JBBSGN010000712.1:0-2306 GCA_038254085.1 Chloroflexia bacterium
ACGGGGAGTAAAGATCGAGGATCAACAATCGGGGTCAGGGATCAGGGATCAGCGGTACATCTTCTAATCCCTGATCCCGATCCTCATGCTATACTAAGTTTGAACCTGCGCTCTCCAAGTCGGAGTAAGAGATGATGTTCGTCAAACGTTTCACAAGGCCATTTCGCCGGTTGCAAGGGAAGCTGACCCTGTCCTATACGCTGACCTCGGTTGTGACGTTCTTGCTTATTGAGCTAACTTTCATTACCGGCGTCCTGCTGTACGTCAGCGGCAATTCGTCACTCATAGTGCTGAACAACGTGAAACAGGCAGCGCTGCAAGGGAGTCCTTATTTCATACACAGCGCACCCGACCCCGCAGAATTGACAAGCTGGCTGCGGATCGTCGGTGGGCAACTGTCTAACCAGGGCCCGTTCTCTAACCAGCCAGCTTTTCTTACTGTCGTGGATGCGCATGGTCAGTCCCTCGCATCTATCGGTAGTCATCCTACCGCCACCCGCACCCAGATCGACACGCAGTTATCGGCGCAGAGCCAAGCCGACCTCCACTCCGTGTTGAGCGACCCAAAAGGCGCTACGAGCCTGGTCAGCCAGGAAGCTGATGGTAATCTGGTAGCGATCACGCCTATTGTGGACGGGGGTGGCACCGTCCGGGGCGTGCTTCTGATGAAAGATACCGTGCCGAACGTCTTGCAATTGGCGTGGGTTTTCTTGCGGGTTATCTTGGTGACTGTTGCCGTGGTCACCGCCATCGCGGTCATCGCCGGAGTGGTCTTTGGCTATCTGTTGGCGCGAGGCCTTACGCGCCGGCTGAGGCGTTTATTTGTGGCAGCAGACGGGTGGAGCAATGGTGATTTCTCGGCAGTAGCGGAAGACAATTCGGAGGACGAGCTGGGGCAGCTTTCGAGGCAGCTGAATCGCATGGCCCGGCAGTTACAGGCCCTGATGCAAACGCGGCAGAGCCTTGCCACGGCTGAGGAGCGCAACCGGCTTGCACGTGACCTGCACGACTCGGTCAAGCAGCAGATTTTCGCGGTGGGCATGCAGATAGGGGCGACACGGGTGCTGCTGGGCCGTGACGTCGCCACTGCTGAGGCGCGCTTGAACGAGGCGGACAGGCTTGTGCGCCAGGCTCAGCAGGAGTTGACACTGCTTATCCGCGAACTGAGGCCTGCGGCTCTTGAGGGGAAAAGTCTGGTTGCGGCCTTGCGCGAGTTGACGATCCAGTTCGCCCAACAGACAGAGCTTGTCGCTAACCTGCAAGTGGAGGGCACGCAGCCGGTCGCCCCCGCCACCGAGGAGGCACTGTACCGAGTCGCGCAAGAGGCCCTCTCAAACGTACACCGTCACAGCGGCGCTACTGCCGTACAACTGCTACTCACGGTAGGCGGCGAAGCTGTGACTCTCTCGGTAAGTGACAACGGTCAGGGCTTCAGCGCCGCGGATAGCGAGAGGCGTTCGGGTATCGGTTTGCCGTCAATGCAGGAGCGCATGCGGGCGCTAGGAGGCGATGTTCAGGTAGAGAGCGCGCCAGGGAAGGGCACTCGCGTCGTTGCCCATTGCAAGCGGGAGGCTACGGGCAGCACAGGAACAAATGCAGGCTCAGGCATCTCCGGTGGACCGGGCCACGGTGCTACTGAGGCGAAGGGACTGACCACTGAGGCAGCCAGGCTTTAGCCCTGGATGCCAGAGAAAGAGGAGCGAGGAGCGAATATGGCTGACAAGATTTCTCTGATGATTACCGACGACCACGCTCTTGTGCGGGAAGGGATCAGGGCCTTCTTAGAATTGCAATCCGACATTACAGTAGTTGGCGAGGCAGAGTCGGGTGAGGAGGCTGTGCGCATGGTGGCAGAAATGGCGCCCGATGTTGTGCTCATGGACCTGGTAATGCCCGGCATCGGCGGGGTAGAAGCTACACGGCAGGTAAAGCGGGCCAGCCCGCATTCGCAAGTCATAGTGCTCACTTCTTATCACGAGGACGAATACATCTTTCCGGCCCTACGGGCGGGCGCACTCTCCTATGTCCTGAAGGACGTAGGCGCGGAGGAGTTGGCTGATACGGTACGCAAAGCAGCGCGAGGGGAGTCTGTGCTGCATCCAAGGGTTGCTGCCCGTGTGGTAGAAGAGCTACGTGGCACGAGGAAAGATACCCCGAACCTTTTCAGCGAGTTGAGCGAGCGCGAGTTAGAGGTGTTGCGCCTGATAGCTAGTGGCCTCTCCAACGCTGAAATCGCCGACAGACTGATCATTAGCGAAAAGACGGTCAAAGGGCACGTCAGCAATATCCTGAGCAAGCTACATATG
>JBBSGN010000713.1:0-2297 GCA_038254085.1 Chloroflexia bacterium
GGAGTGTGGGCGTTCCACCCGATTGGGAGCCAGGTTGCGTGGCTATTGGCAGCGCCATTGCTGGCGCTGTCGGTGCTGAATCCCCAATGGATTTTCCAGGGTCTTGAGCGCGTGCCCGCCTTCAACGTCGTACAACTGGCGCAAACGCTTGCGATGGCGGTGCTCTACTTCGGGCTTTTCAGGCCCGGCGCGCGAGCGGAGCTTTACGTCGCTGTGGCTCTGGGGGCGCAGGTGGGGGCGACTGCGTGGGCTTTTAGGACGCTGCGCCGTTACGTCAAGGTCAATTGGCTTTATTTCGACGCGCAGGCAGTGTGGGCGATGATACGGAGCAGCGGTTATGCCTACGCGATCGTACTGGCAATATTTGTCTACGCGGGGCTTGAGATCCCGTTGATCACGCTTCTCTTATCATCCCAGGAGGCTGGCATATATCGGGCGGCGCAGGGAATCGTAAGCGCGGTCTTCCCGCTTATTTCGATACTCCCTTTGCTGGTTTACCCGCGCCTTATCGTCTGGAAAAACCGCTCGGACCGAGAGTTTAAGAGAAACGCGGGGACGGCCATGCTTCTGCTGGCGGGCTTAGCCTTGACGCTCAATGTTGGCGCTCTGGTCTTCGTGCCACCGGCATTCCATCTGCTGCTGGGACCCGGGTTCGAGGCGGGAACGTGGCCTTGCATATTGCTGTTTGTTGCCAAGGGGTTCGAGTTGATGGGCGCGATACCGTCGTGGGGCCTGCTCGCTTACGGCCTCGATAGGCGGCAGTTCATTGTTGCCGCGACCACGGCGGGCTTATCTCTTGTGCTGAACGTGCTGTTGATTCCTCGGTTCGGTATTATGGCCGCCGCCACCGTCGGTATCATAAGGGAAGCGGCTATCTTCGTGCTGTCGGCGCTTGTGTTATTCAGTTTCTTGCGGACCGGGCCGGCACGACTCAGCCCGGCGACCAAAGCCGCCGGCAGCGAGTAGAGTTGGAGTAAGCAGCAGTTCAGAAGGCGTCATGCAGAACGAAAGATAGAGCTAACAGGTATGGACAGTAACACCTTAGCGCAGAGCGCGACAACCAGCAACACAGACGACCAGGAACGCTGGTTCCCGGTCGCCCTTGTGGGCATCATGCTTATATACCTGCTGGTGGGCCTGCGCTACTTGAACAGCGCGGCTCCATCTTTGGGGGTGACGCTGTGTGTGCTCGTGATCGGCCCGCTCTGCCTATGGCTGTGGCTATCACATGTGTGGAGGCAGCGACTTGACCTTTTGGAGCCGATTAACGTGGTGTGGGCGTTATTGGCGTTGCTCTTCTGGGGCAATCTGTTGCTTGCTCCCGGCCTGAGCGAGATGTCGTTCGCCGCTGATGAAAAGGCGCTCATTGTAACAGCGTGGGCTTCACTGGCCTTCCTGGTCGGCTACCGACTGCCGGGTGCGTGCGACTGGGCGCGAGCGCTCCCCTTGCCTCGGCTGCTGCGGGCGCCAGTCGGGAACAGCGCGATCGTGTGGCTGCTCGGTCTGTGGCTCTTCACCCTTGCTTTCCGTTTCGAGTTCCTGTTGAGGCGGGGCTACGGCAGCGCGGTGCTATCGCCCGACGCCCAGGGGTCTTTTGGCAGCATAATAGTATTGATCAGTTCCTTGGGGCCTTACATGCTCTACATGGCGCTCGTATTACTTCTGCGGCGGGGCGCCCGTTCGCGCCCGTGGATGGGTGTTATCATGCTCGCTTTCCTGGCCGATGTGGGTGTGACGGCGGCTGCCGGATGGAAATCGGCCCCTATAGCGCTGCTGGTAGGGGTGCTTTTGGTGATCCGCTCGCTAAACCGCGACCCACGCAAGGTGCTCGCGGTCGGCGCGCTGGCGGGTGTTGTAGCTTTGCCTATGCTGCTGTTCACCTTCCAGGTGGTAGACATATACCGGCAACAGGCGTCCGGCCAGGGCGTATCCATCGAAACATTAGGCACGGCGTTCAAGCAATTTACGAGTGGCGGCTCGCAAGAAGGTGTTCGTCGTTTCTACGAGCGGGTCGCATATGGGACATTCTTGAGCAACGCCGTGGGCGCTGTGGATAAGGGCGTAGTAGAGCAACAGGGGGGTGGTACGTTGTGGCCGGCCCTCGTCTGGTTCGTCCCGCGCTCGACCTGGCCTGACAAGCCGGTGATGAGCATAGGAGGGTGGTTCGCGGTACACGCTCTCGGCTGGGACCCGGAGACAAAGAAGCCGATGAAGGAGATCCTCGGCGTCCCCTTTGCATCTATGCTGCTCCCAACCATCCAGCTTGTCTTCAGCAACTTCTACCTCGGTCTCGCACA
>JBBSGN010000714.1:0-2294 GCA_038254085.1 Chloroflexia bacterium
AAATGTATTTCCAGGGATTCATCCACCATATTCCTTATTGAGTGCAGATTATCAGAGTACTCCTAGTCTTTCGCTTGCCCACAATATGGAGGAAGCCCATAGTTGGCGTCTCGAAGCTTAGTGACTCTTCAACCAATCGAGTATGGTGTTCGCCAGCCATTGAGGGCTGTCATGATGGACGGCGTGACCTGCGCCTTTTACCTCCAACGCTTGCCCCTTGGGTATGCGCGACGCAAGTTGCGAGGCCAGGGACACCGGTACGAACATGTCGTGCTCACCCGTGATGACAAGCACCGGGCAGGCTATGTTGCCCGCCTTTGACATGCTGAGGTCGCCCCCTCTGCTCTCGATTATCTCGCTGAGCGCACTGACTTCGCTGCGCGCCATGGCGCGAGCGTTCGCTTCACCGTATGTGGCTACCAGGTATTCGCTGAAGCCCTGAAGCGGGGGAATGGGGTTGTCCACGACGTTGTACATGGCCTCCCTCAGATGCCCTCCGGGATCGCTCAATAGGCCCGCTGCACCCCAGGTCACCGCAGAGCGCGCCACGCCTGGACTGTTGATAGCCATGAGCAGGGAGATTTCGCCTCCATCGCTGAAACCCATCAGGTGCGCCGGCCCCGTTGCCAGTTGTTCTAGTAGGGCTGCGAATGAGCGCGCATCATCTTCAAAGTAGGTAGAAGGGTAGGCGCGCGGTTGAGGCTCTGAGCGACCCGAGCCGGGCAGGTCGGCCGCGATCACCCTGTAGCTGGAGGAGAGGGCACTCCTCAATTCGGATAACTCCTCGATGCTGCCTGCCCAGCCCGGCAGCATGAGCACCGGATCGCCGCTACCCGATTCCTGGTAGTAGATGCGAGAAGTACCGTGTTCAAACCATGCCATCTTTGTGCCTCCTTGAGCATTTCCAATCAGACTGAACGCCACAACAGGTGGCTCTGTACAGCAATAATAGGTCTCAATTCGCAATTTCTCCTCAGTGAAAACACGATAGTTTTCGCGTAACCTGCACGGAGATTCCGTGGTAAGCAGGCACGATATGCTATACTTCCTTAAATTGTAAGCAACGAAAGGCAAGAATGGTCTCGACGTTGTCCTTCGTTCTTGTCCGCTCAACTTTGGTTTGCACATGAGACATTTATCAGAGCCCTTTTGCCGGAGGGTGCAGGAGAGTTCGGGAGAGCTTCTTTGATGGCAATTCAATTGCACCTACCTGTTGTCTGTCCGGTGCTTATTGGGCGCCAAGCCGAAATGGCCGTGCTACAAGCGGGTATCGAGCAGGCCATCGGCGGGCGAGGATGCCTCGTTCAACTCGCAGGAGAAGCTGGCGTTGGCAAATCGCGGCTGGTGGCGGAGGTGAAGAAATCTGCTCTCGACCAGGGGTTCCGGCTACTCAAGGGCCAATGCTTTCCTGGCGATCGGGCCTGCCCCTACGCTCCTTTGCTCGATCTGTTGCGCGCCTTCCTGGCACCGCTCTCGACAAGCGAGATCGCGGAGGCGCTCGGCCACTCAGCCCGAGCCCTCTTTCCCCTCCTTCCTGAGCCTATCCAGTATCTTCCCGAAATTACGAGTTTCCCTCCACTTTCCCTTCTAGATCCTGAGCAGGAGAAACGCCGGCTTTTCTCATCGCTGGCTGAGGTCGTCACAAGGCAAGCGGCCAAAGCACCGGTGCTGTTGGTGGTGGAG
Source organism: Chloroflexia bacterium (assembly GCA_038254085.1). GTDB lineage: Bacteria > Chloroflexota > Chloroflexia > QHBQ01 > JADMIH01 > JADMIH01. Next base: position 1,684 of record JBBSGN010000714.1, read on the forward strand.
GACATACATTGGAGCGACGATAGCACTCTGGAGTTCCTGCACTTTTTGGCGCGCCAGTGCACTGAGCACGCTCTGCTGCTGTTGTTCACTTCTCGCACCGAGGATATGAACGAACAACTCCGGCATTGGCTGGCACAGCTTGACCGCGAACGCCTGCGGCAGGAGATCAGGCTCACACCACTGACCAGGACCGGCACGCAGGCTATGCTGGAAGCGATTTTTCAGGGCACTCCTTCGTTGCCTGCAGGGATGCTCGATGCCATGTACAACTTGACAGAGGGCAATCCCTTCTTCCTGGAAGAAGCCCTCAAAGCGTTGATTACAGACGAAGGACTGGTGTGGTTGAAAGACGGGTGGCGGTGGAAACACGCCGGTATCTGGCGTGTGCCTCTCAGTGTGCAAGATACTATCGAGGACCGCCTCAATCGCGTGAGCGCGGGGGCTCGCAGGCTGCTGCGCATCGCGGCAGTAGCTGGACGGCGTTTTGACTTCACTCTACTGCAGCGAATCACCCAGTTCGACGAAGAGTCGCTGCTGGAATTGGTCAAAGAACTGGTGAATGCTCAGCTAGTGGTCGAGGAGTCGGCGGAGCAGTTTGCCTTCCGCCATGC
>JBBSGN010000715.1:0-2293 GCA_038254085.1 Chloroflexia bacterium
AACCCGAAGGCAGTAGTGGCAGGTGGCACTTTCAGCCTCCCTGTTGCAACCCTTATACCACAAAAGGAGAACCTATGAGCAACCTTTTATCCGCCTCACCACAGCCCATAAATGGGCGTGGCTTTAGCGGTTCTCTGTAAATAAAGCGCAAACAACAAACCCGTCGGGAGCGGCTTTGTTGTTTGTGCTTTATGAAGAGTTCACCGTGTTGTGGGATCGCTTGGGTCTCTTTCCCTGACCACGCGCCTGCCGAACTGGTTGATGCCCAGATCGGCGGCTGGCGTCTCGCCGGAATTAGGGGCCTGCGCGGAGGCGCCCCTGACGCGGTATGTAACGGCGTGGTAGCCGGTGGCCCCGTTGGGATACGGGTCGGCGCGTTTGGGGGTTTGCAGGTTGCCTTTGCCGTCGGTGGCGCGCACTTTTAGCACGTATTTGCCGGGCTGCGTTGGGGTCCAGTTATACGCCCACACCACCCATGCCGTATGGCTCAAGGGCGGCTTCACGTAGGCCTCGTTCCAGCTTTGGCCGCCGTCGGTGCTGGCCTCCACTTTGCTGATGCTGCGGTCACCCGCGAACGCCACCCCCGATACTGTTTGTGCCTTGAGATCGAGCGTGCCGTCGGTCGGGTAGTCTATGCGGCTCATAATGTTCACGGGCGCGGGGTCGCTCCAACCCTGGTCGGGTTGCTGCCAGTACCCCTTGAAGTCATAGTCTACAAGCTCGAACGACGTGATCCACTTGACGTGCTTCATGCCATAGATGCCAGGGACCAGGAGCCTCGCCGGGAAGCCGTGCGTAGAGTTGAGGGGCGCGCCTCCCATCTCCCACACGAGCATTACGTCCGGGTCCATCGCCTTTTGTATGGGAATAGAGTCGGTATAGCCGTCCACCGCCTGCATCATCACGTCCACCACGCCGCTTTTCGGGCGGGCTTTCTTGAGGAGGTCGGCCAGGCGCACGCCCTTCCATTTGGCGTTGCCCGCCAGCCCGCCGCCGATAGGGTTGCTTATGCACATCATACCGACCGTGACCACCTGGGCGGGCATGGCCGTAAGCTCTTTGTAGGTGAGCGCATAGGGCTTGTCCACCAGGCCCTTTATCTCCAGCTTCCAACCGTCAGCCGAGGGGGACGGGTCGAAGAAGTTCTTGGAGACGTGATAGAAGCTCTCTGTGGGGGTGATCTCTCTGACCTTTACCACCGGCACCGGGGTAGGTGCCGGGGTGCCGGTGGGTGGCGGCTCCGGTGTGGACGTTGGGGCCTGGGCTACTTCGACGGCCGTGGGCGACGGCTCGACTGGGGCAGCCTCAGCCGTCGGGGGTGGCTCGACCTGGGCGGCAGGGGCGGGCATATCAGTTGCCTGCGCCACCTGGGTTGGCTCGCTGATGGGCCTCGCGGCGGTGGGTTGCGGGGTCGGCGGACCGGTGTTGGTGCGGGAGGCTACTTCGGGTGTTGGGGTGTCGTCCGGGGTGTCCTGGGATGCATCCGTGCTGCCAATGTTGCTCGTGCCTGGCCGGGTAACAGCGATATTGAAGCCGCCGTTCAGCGCGAAGCCTCCCAATGTGAAGGCCGCGCCGCCCACCAGGGCCAGCAAAGCGCCGCTCGCTATCCGCAGGAAGCCCCGGCGGTCCAGATTACTGTTGACCACGACAGCGGATGCAGACTCAGGCTCCATGTCGTCTCCAACAGAAAGAACAGGGGCGGGCAGCGGCAGAGGCGGCAGCAGACCCTGCACTGTCACCCCGTAGATCAGCGCCAGCAGCACCAGCCCCGCCCAGAGAGGGATCACAGTGTCCGAGAAGATGCCGTAAGCGCGATCTGCGAAGGCGGGTTGCTCAACGATAGGCAGGAAGATAACATTGAGCAGGAGACCGAGAAGCAAGCCGTACAGGATACCGCCCCAGGCGTTGTTGTAGATAGAGAGTCTGCGGCCAGTGGCGGGGTTAGGCCGTCCCAGCCATGCGTACAGCAGGCCCAGAACAGCCCCCAACAGGAGCGTGCCTTCGAGTATAACTGTGAAGAGAAGCGGACGACCCAGGTAATAGAGGTTATCGAGTAGCGTGGAAAATGCCTCGCCGCCCAGCAACTTTACGACCGGATTGATCATCAGCTCAGGGATGGTAGGCAGACCGAAGGCGAGACGCAACCCGCCCATAGCCACCAGCATAGCCAACGCAGCCCCCGCGCCTGCTCCCACGCCCGCTAAGACCCTATATCTCCTGGTGTGTATCGCTGTTGCCATGCTGTTTCCGTTGGGTGATGGGTGATGGTGATGGTGATGGTGATGGTGATGGT
>JBBSGN010000716.1:0-2292 GCA_038254085.1 Chloroflexia bacterium
ACGTTCTTAAACAGGTTCTGAGCATCTTGGCAGTGGTGCTCGGCGCTAGGAGAAGGCCAAGTCGTTGAGTTGTAACACTCGAACGGGGTGAGCGATGAACACAGCTTCCAGCTTTTATTGCAATATGTTAGACACGCTAAGTAACAGCCTCCACCATGAACCTTACCCCATCCCTCTCCTCTTCCGTATCTCCTCAGTCAGGGCGGGCACAACCTGGTGCAGGTCGCCTACCACGCCCAGGTCGCAGAACTGGAAGATAGGCGCGTTGGGGTCTTTATTGATGGCGATGATGGTGCCGGAGGTTTGCATCCCGACTTTGTGCTGAATTTCGCCCGATATGCCTACCGCGATGTACAGCTTGGGGCGCACCGTCTTGCCGGTCTGGCCGACCTGGTAGGCATACGGTATCCAGCCCATGTCCACGATGGCCCGCGTGGCGGCCACCGCCCCACCCAGCGCATCGGCCAGGTCGCGCACCTCGCCCAGGTTGTCGGCGCCGCCCACGCCTCGGCCCGCAGCCACTATCGTCTGAGCGCCAGCGAGGTCGGGCACGCCGCCCTTCTCGGCCACGCTCTCCATTACCGTCATGCCCGGTTTGGCGTCTGACGGTACGGGCACTTCCTGTACGTTGGCGGCTGCGCCTTCGCTCTTTTGGGCTGTGGCTGTGCCGGGGCGCACCATCACCAGGCCGGTCTGCTCGCCCTCGTTGGTGAACTGGCTGCTCACACGGAGCGCGCCGTTGAAGGCCGGGGTGACGGTAGTGGCCTTGCCGTTGTCCACCGTTAGCTCGGTCACATCCGCTTCCACGCCCAGACCCAGCTTGCCGACCAGGCGACCTGTCCAATCCCTGCCGAGCGACGTGGCGGGCAATAAGACCAATCGCGGGTTGTGCTGGCTAATTAGCGAGGCTATAACTGCCGCCGCAGGCCCCACCGGGTCGCTCTTGCACTGCGGGTCGGCGCAATAAAAGACCTGGGTTGCGCCATACTGCCCAACCGCCTGGGCCGCCTCTTGAGGCCCGATGACGATTGCCCCGGCCTGCCCGCCATACTCTCGTGCCGTCTGCGCCGCCAGACTCGTTAGTTCCAGTCCCAGCTTCTTCGGCTTGCCGTTATTATCGGTCTCTATTACAGCCCAAACGTCGTTGTTGGTTGCCACAAGTCCCCCCTTCTGGAGTTTTGAATTGGGAGAAAATAATTCAAAACTCAAAACTCAAAACTTATATGAGTTTTCTCTGCTCCAAAAAATCAGCAATTGCCTTCGCCGTGCTCAGCGGGTCTTCGGCCTTGATTACCTGCTTGGCGCGGGCGGTTTGTGGGCGCTCCGAGCCTGTGACGGTGGTCCTGGCTCCGGCAAGGCCCACTGTAGAGGCGTCTATGCCTAGGTCGCCGGTAGTCATGGTGGCGATCTCTTTCTTCTTGGCTTTCATGATGCCGGGGAGGGACGGGTAGCGCGGCTCGTGCGCGGTCTGCGTGACCGACACGATGGCAAGCAGAGGGGCCTCGACCACGTCATAGCCTATGTCACTGGCCCTTTTACCCCGTGCCTTGCCGTCCTTCACCTCGACCTCGGTAAGCCAGGTGAGGGCGGGTAAGCCCAGCAACTCAGCCACGATGTTATATACGACGCCTCCGCCGCCGTCGGAACTGAGCGAGCCGAACATTATCAGGTCGGCCTGTATTCCCTTCAGCGCACTCGCAAGCACCTGGCCCGTCGCCCAGTAGTCCGAACCGTGCAGGGCAGGGTCGGTAACAAGCACTGCGCGGTCAGCGCCCATCGCCAGCCCCTTGCGTATCGTCTCGGCGCTGTTCTCAGGCCCCATGCAGAGGAGCACGATCTCCCCGGAGCCGTCTCCACCTTCGCGTATACGCAAGGCTTCCTCAATAGCGAACTCGTCCCACGGATTGATGACCGGCGACACAGCTGCGCGGTCGAGTGTCCCGTCCGGCAGCAACCGCTTCTCGGCAGTCGTGTCCGGCACCGATTTCATGCACACTACAATGTTCAATAGTTTCTTCTCCTGCGGGCGCAATAAGCCCATCGTAAGCCTATTAAGATATGGTGAATGGTATCACAAAGGGCATTGTGGGGTCAAGGCAGGGACGCGTGAAACGTGATGCGTGAAAAACTAAGCGCAGCGGAAGTGTGGTTTTTGTTGTGATGGAGTGCGCTAGCTGAGGTGCGATTCTGAAAGAACGCTCTCCCCTTGTCATTTCTCGCTTCGCTCGGAATCACAAGGGGAGAATGGGTCGGATAAAGGGGAGATTGGTGGTCACGCATCACGCATCACGC
>JBBSGN010000717.1:0-2291 GCA_038254085.1 Chloroflexia bacterium
AACATTGCTCCGCCTCCTGCTGGTCATCGAGTGGTTGGTATCCTCTTTGTACCATGCAGAACCGAGGCGGAGCGTGCCCCTTCCTCAAAGATGTGGGTAATCACCAGAAGTGTATCGCTGTTCCATCAATAATCGGGGATTGAAACGCAAAGACGCAAAGACGCAAAGGAGGCGCAAAGAGTTTTATTATGGAGGTTGTGGCTATAGAGGGCGCAGACCGAGAGCCGCCAACCCTTCACCCCGCATTCATTCTCTGTGCGTCCTTTGCGTCTTTGCGCCTTTGCGTTTGGGGATGCTTAATTAGCCCCCGTTGTTGGCGGAGCCATTTCGGTTCGCTTTCCGGCTGGACACGTATGTTATACTGGAAGTGATAGTGTATGAACTTGCGCGCGTTCGAGATTGCAGGCACCCTCCTGGTTTCATATGACCCGGTTGCTGTTACATCCCGTACCGTAACAGATCGCTCTATCCAGAGTGTGGACTAACAACGATAGGAGTATACAATGACCCAGAGATTATACGTCGGCAACCTGCCTTACGGCGTCACAGAGCAACAGCTACGTGACTTGTTCTCTCAAGCGGGTGAAATCGATCGCGTGGATATCATAACCGACAGGTCTACCGGCCAGGCCAAAGGCTTTGCTTTCGTGGAGATGGCAACAGATGCAGCAACCCAGGAAGCTATAAACCGCCTCGATGGGTACTCGCTCGATGATCGCGCAATAGTAGTCAACGTGGCGCGCCCACGCGAGGAGAGATCAGGCGGAGGGCGGGGACGCTAACGCTGCCAGGTCTCATAAGGTAAGTGACGGTAGCAAACGCCAACAGGTGCGACGCCGCACCTGTTGGCCCGTAAGCGGACGCTAAGGCAGCAGGGGGAACTATGTACTTAATGAGCAATTTGAGCGAAATTGAAACACTGTGCAACAAAATAATGAACTCGCCGTACTTTCGGAAAGAGACGCCGGACGAGCTTGTGCAGCTACGAGCTATGCTCGAAAACGTCAGCCTGCTGGTCAAGGTGAACATGCCCCCGCTCGTTAGCGAGGTAAAGCAGTTGCGAAGCAAGAACAAGAAACTGAACGCTCAAATCGAAGCGCTTGACAGCCGGCCCTTGCAAACAAACACCCCAGGCGAGTCCGAGTCGTATGCCTCCGGCGCTGGTGGGTTTAGTGTGAAGTAGACCGGCTCAGCGCCATTATTACGTGCGGTATCACTTGCTAGCTTAGTAGTGGAAGCGGGCCTGCAAGAAATCTATCCGGTCATCGCGCACCAGATAGACAAGCCGATGCTCTTGCGTAATACGCCGAGACCAGACATTAGGACCTAAGTATTTGAGAGGTTCGGGCTTACCAAGGCCTGCAAAAGGGTCGCGCATCACCGCTTCTACAAGATCAAGGACACGTAGCGCCGTACCCCGGTTTACCTCTACCCAGTAACGCAAATCCTCCCGGAACTCCTCTTGAAAGACCGCTTTTCGTTCCTGCTCGCGTTCTTCTGCCCCTGCGCCCGCCTCGGTCTTACCCTGTTTGCTCTTTCCTCTTGTTCTTTTTGAGCCTTTGGCAGCCATGAATCGGACCTTATTCCGCCTCTACGGAATCAAGCCCTACCTCCCGGCGCAACTGCTCGACCGAAGTGTCCGCACCTTCGTCCCCAAAGGCTCGGTTAAGTGCAGAAAGAAGCCTGCGGGCGTTCCGTGGGGAACTAAGCAAGTGCGCCGTCTCCATTATGCTATTAAGCTCATCCGCCGAAATGATGGCAATGGCCCCGGCCTTAGAGCCGCGACGATGAACAATGATTACCTCACGGTCATTTACCACCCGGTCAAAGTAGGTCGCAAAATTATCGCGTGCCTGGGTATATGTGGTCTCTATAGACATCTCTTTTCTTTGCTCCTTTCCGCACTGGCCCAGAATCACAAAGCGCAGCCGTACAGGAAGCCTGTACGGCTCTATTGTATAACAGGCGTGCCTTTTAAGCAAAACGTATAGGACGTTTTGCCAAGCTCTCTCGCTTATATTAGGAATATCACGTGCTGTACCTAACCTGGTACGCCCGGAGGGACTCGAACCCCCGCACCTGGCTTCGGAGGCCAGCGCTCTATCCACCTGAGCTACGGGCGCGTATACGCACTGCGATTATAGCCAAAAGCCGACCCCATTTCAAGGCTGCGCATTGCCTCAAAACTAAACTGACCGGGGGAACATACGTTGCCTCAAAACTCACCTGACTAAACAAGGAGGAGTTATGAGGGTGAAGAAAGAGAGCAAACAGGACCTAGCGAGGGCACT
>JBBSGN010000718.1:0-2290 GCA_038254085.1 Chloroflexia bacterium
GCCTCCACAAGCCCACCATCGGCTGCAAGTGTTCGGACTGTACTTGGAAGGCGAAAGTCCGGATCGCTGACTTGCTCAGTTACAGCTAGGGTGCCCCCAGGTTTGAGTACTCTTGCGCATTCGTCAAAGAGTGCTGGCAAGCCCGGTGTCTCGCCAAGCACTCCGGCAAGGAATACCAGATCGAAGCTGCTATCTGGCAAGGGTATCTGTCGCCCATCGCCCTGAATGACTTCTACGTTTTGCACCCCAGCATCCTGCAGACGCTGGCGGAGCATTGCAATCATCTCTGGTTGAATCTCGACACAGGTGATGCTGCCCTGCTCACCTTGGGCAGCAACCCGATGAGCCAGCGGTACGGTGTAGACGCCGGGGCCTGGACCTATCTCTAGCACCTGCATACCGGGCGTAACCCCGGAACGATTCAATGTCTGCTCCGGTATGCCGAAGAGCTGAGAACGCCACGGCGAAGTGAGCACCGGGGCAAAACGGGAAGGCATCGGTCTCGGTGCCGCACGGCGCAAGACACGTAGTACCACCTGCAGCAGCAAGAAGGCGGCCATGACGCCCAGCACCATTCGGCTCGGCCAGCGTAAGGTCCCGGTATTGGATGCAAACATAGTCACCGTTCCTCCTAGACATTTCCGTATGACATCGATACGATCACAGCACTCATCGGTTGCAGGAAGCCTATACTCAAGGTTTAAGGAGGATCTTCTGCGGCTGCCTCGCCGGAGCGTAGCAGCCTCGGTTTCTTCTCTTCTTTCAGTAGTACCAAAAAGAACCGTTTTCGGTACACCTAGAATCCAGGGAGCCGCGTTGAGGGCTACGCTTTTAACCGGAAAAGTCGTGACACTTCCTCGAGAGGCCATTCACAGCTGCCCTTAGCTACTCCTCCTGACGATACCCCAAGAACTCAAGCAACCTCACCACGTTCTCGTGCCTCACGAAGACCGTCATCCGGGGTAGGGACCCAGAACTCTTCCTCCTCGCCAGCCTCCTGAACCATCTCCTGATCCTGTAGGCGTCTTCAAGGCTAACCCTTACCATCTCCCACCTGAGGGGGAATGCTTGAGGGCTTATCCCGACAATGCTCAAAGCTGTTCTGAGGCCCGCGGATTCCTATGGGCCCGCCGAGGGGCCGCTAGCAATACCTCTGCGCCTTTAAAGGCCTTTGAGGCGGCTTTGAGAAGGTTCTTGCCTCCAGTCCGCTGACTGGATTCACAAGGGAATGCGCTTCTCATTCTACGCAGTATGCGTGGCAGTGAATATTTATCCATTGCCACTACGTATTGTGATCGGCGCTCCGACGCTGGGCAACGAAAGCGCGGAGTCTGGGGATCTTGAGCCAAGTCTATCTACGATCCTAGGTCGAGATGCTGAGAAGACCCACTCTCAGCATCTAGGTGAATACATTCAACCCGCCCCCCTAGCACTCTAGAGGAACGCTCTCCTACAGAATAGGAACTTGGACGTATAGGTTATGCATCAGTACAAGAAGTGGTACTCAGTAGCTGGGGAGCATTTCCTCTTCGCTGACCAAAATGATGGGCCTACCCCCGCTCGAAATGGAGGCAGCGTGAGCTGCTGTCTCTTGCGTACCCTCAGAAGCCAGCGCCTCCTCTAGCTCAGCCCCGGAAGGATAGTAGAACTCAGCGATTCGGTAGAAAGGCGACTGCGCCTCTCCGACAGCAGCTAGCACTCTCGTCGCCACAAACTTAGTGTGACCCGCCATCTTCTGGGCGACCAAGGGAAGATGCTCCTGTGTGTAGGCCTTCTCGAAGGCATCTATATCTGTGGGAGTAGGATACATTACCATTAGCTTCACCTCGGCCATCATACCTCCTGGAGTAGTTAGTCTTCTACGTTGCCCAAAACGAGAAGAAGTTAACCAAGCAGCACGACAAGCGGCAGGGTCAGAGGCCCCATATAGTAGACTACTGGCCCTCTTTACGTGCCCTCTCTTCATTGAATTTCCGAGAAAATCATTGCTCTAGGAAGCTGCGAGGTTCCAGTAATACCCTACATCGGAAGCTCAGCCCCCGATAAATCTTCCGAAGAGCAACTATCCTGCCCCTTCCTTGTTTAACCTGTTGCTATAGCGGGTATAACATATAGTACAATCGAAGAGAGCGCTAGAGCTAGTGAAATTGGCCCTTAGTTCATAGGGGAATGCGGGTACAGCGAGAACGCGTAAAGGCTCTAGGCGATCTCTAAGGCAAAAGATGAACCGCTGAGCGAGGAGGTTCAGGTGGTGGTTAGTGGCGTCGAGTGAGGTAGGCAAAACCGAATA
>JBBSGN010000719.1:0-2282 GCA_038254085.1 Chloroflexia bacterium
CGCCGCTCAAGAGGCCGGGTGGCATCGGGTGGAGGGTGCTGCTGGCTACCGCAGCGATACTGCTGGGAAGCACGATGGCCTGCGGCCTCTCCTTGTTCGCCGTGACACCGGAGTTCGGAAGGTTCGCCTGCGGCAACTGGGTAGTAGGCATCCTGGCGATTGCCGGAGTTGTAGGCGCTATGCCTTTACTAAGCGTGCGAGGAGTGATGAAGCAGCAAGAGAGCTACGACGCGATGATTCGGAGGGCGAGAGACAAGTGGAGCAGGCTCTACTACTGCGCACGCGATGATGTAGCCTTCGATCCCACGCAGAGCACCGTAATTCCCTTGGCTGCCCTGGGCACTTACCTGTACGGTTAGCCTGGAGCCGCAGCACGTTGACCTATGTCTCATGTCCCACTATCTGCTAATGCCGATGTCAATACCAATGTCACGAGTATCACACATCCGTCGAGCTAGTTATGTCTAAAGAGCGGCCCACACAATCGCAGATCCTTATCCTCGAGCTACTGAGCGCATTCGAGTACCTCACCACCATGGAGGTATGCGATTACCTGGGGCACCGGGCCACCAAGCGCGCCGTCGAGCAGAGATTGAGGCTCCTGCAGAAGCACGGCTTTGTTAGGGCTGACTTGCTGAGCCCTGTGCGTGGAGCGGCTTCTGAGCGCCGTTGGTGGCCTCGCAAGAAGGGTTATGATGCTATTGGCTTTACAGGTGTTCCTGGCGCTTCAGGTGCTTCAGAGGGTACGAGGGCTACAACAGAGCCAACTGAACCCTCCCCCTCCCCGAGTGTCTGTTGCGGGCGAGGAGCGACCGCGCGCGAGGCCGCCGTACTCCGTCTGCTGGTAGAGATGAGACACCTCACTACGAGCCAGATACGCAGGCACCTGCACCCGGAAAAGCCAAAGTGGTACACGTGGCGACTGCTCTCGGTGCTGCAAGAGCTAGGCTATATACGGGGAGAGAGGATGTACCCGGAGCTGGGCGCCGCATCGGAATGTTACTGGACCGTTTGCAGAGCCGGAGCCGAGGCAGTCGGCTCCAAATACGACAGGCGCTATCTACGCTGGCCGGCGCGGCGCACTATCGAGCATAGAGGCCTGCTGCTGGAGATGGAACGCCAGGTGCATGTCGCAGGCTGGTCCCTGATAAAGTCGGTAGCACATATAGGAGGCCGCCAAGAGTTTGGGGGAGCCTACGCCGAGCCATACAAGCGATACAGCGGCAAGAGCGAAGAGCAGCGTATCCCAATGCCAGGTGACACCCCTCAGCGTCTGCCACTTGTGGAGGCGGTGCTGCACTCGGAGGCCGCTGAGATCGAGCGCCTGGCCGCACAAGGATACACCCACGGCGACTTACAGGACCGCATAGAACGGCTGAAAGCCAGGCAGGTTGGAGCGGTCGTGCCGCGAGCGCCAAGTGATGATGTGGCCTACGTGCCCGGAGAGCCTGAGTGGACGGCAGTGCTCATACCCCACCCCTCGTGGGCGGGCCGAGCATTCTGGGTTCGCAGGCCAGGTCATAGGCAGAAGGACACAGGCAGGCAAGCGAGCTCCAGGGCCAGGCTCGAGAAGTATGCTCGGCTCGCGAAGGTGCTGCCGGTGATCGCCGTGTTCAGCACGGAAGAGGCCGGCCACCCGTACGCCGAGCTGTTTGCGCGGGCCGGGTTCCATTGGACCACAGTGGAGCAGTTGGGGCAAAAGCTCTCCGGTTTCTCGGGCCCGCCATACAGGAGCAGTAACGAAAAAGAACCTGGGGAACCTGGGAACCGGCAGGGTCAGGCACCAGGCAGCGTAACAGCAGTGCGAACAGCATCAAGCTCGACATAAAATGCAAAGGATGTGTACAAAACCGTTGTATTGCTCCGTACGGATGTGCTATAAAATGGATGCACCAACCATCCCTGGCCGGGATGGTCATATGGCGCATGCCTGGAAACGGGGGTGGCACCTCGCAACCGGGCCACCTTAAAGCAGGAGTATCTGTACAGAGAGATAAAGAGAGCGCTAAGGCGCGAGCCTCTATCCCAAATAATGAGGCAGCAAGACAAACAAAAAACCCGATTGCTGGACACAATCAGGTTTTGGAAAGTCTTGGTTGCTAGAAGAACCTCTTGGCGGTGAGGGTCAACAGCTATATTTGCTTCGCAGGCATATTGTAGCACAGCCCTCCACAGGTTGTCAAGGGGTGGAGGGCTATTTCATGCCACGAATTAACGGCAATTCGCCAGGGAACCAGCCACCTGGTGAACAGCGACAAAGCCAGAAGTCTCCAAACGAGGCC
>JBBSGN010000720.1:0-2274 GCA_038254085.1 Chloroflexia bacterium
AACGGCAAGGTGCGCGACCGAGTAGAACTGCCCGCCGACGTTACCCAGGAGGAGGCCACCCAGGCCGCCCTGCGAAGCCCCCGCGTCCAGCCTTATCTGGACGGCAAGCAGGTACGCCAGGTCCACTACGTGCCGGGGAGACTGGTCAGCATCGTGGTCTAATGGGCAATCAAAAACCTTACACTGACGGTGTCGCCATCAGTGTAAGGTTTTTGATTGAAAGAAGAAACAGCGAGGGCATCTCCGATGGGGATGCCCTCACCATTGTGTCCTATTGTTTCTCCTGCTGGCGGGTTAGCGGTGCCTGTGTCGGCGTTGCGAGGCCGTGAAGATGTCAAGCGCAACCAGAGCCAACAGCACAACAGTCACGTCCAACATTTCGGGCCTCCATATTGCCCTAGTCGTAAATACGCGGTGAGGTTTCAGCAAAGCTATGCGGAAATCCCTCTTCCGAAGAGTTTCGCGCCACTGATCTGAGTGTACATCAAAGCTGCGGCCTTGTAGATAGCGCAAAGGGCCTAATTCGTATAGGACTTTATGCCCAACCGAAGTCGCACGGGCTAATTCCGCGCCCCTGCCTTAGCGGAGCAAGCCCAAATTACGCGGGTCTGCTCTCAAGTCTTCCCTGCTGTCGGCTCCGTACTTCAGCGCGAGCAGGTCCATGATCAAAAGAGACGCTGTAACAATCAAGATTTCCATGGCTTTTGTTGCCTTCCTTCAAGATGCTTCACTTTTCTTGTGTGCTTTCTGTTTGAGGGAGTCCCCTCGACTATATGTTATCACCTGCCCTGCATGTGCGCCTGGGGCGGAAGGAGTAACCGACCCTGGGACATTAGATGTACGCAAAAGAGGAGTGTCCAGCGGCACTCCTCTTTGTTATACGCGCTTGTATTTGATTGGTCGCGTAGCCTATTTCTCCGCGACTGCTGTAGAAGTGACCACCGGCTGTTCTGTTGGAGCGGGGGCCAGCGAGGGGGCGTTAGCTGCCGTGAGAACCGGCTGGGAAGGGCCACTTTCGCTCTTCTGCGTCGGCGGGGGCGCTTCGCCTGCCGCTGCCGGTCGAGGTGGGCGCTGGGCTGTCCTTTGCGGCTTCGACGACACCAGCATGGTCATGCTCTTCCCCTCCATCTTGGGCGGGGCCTCGATCACCACATTATCACCGAGAGTGAGCCGTACCTGGTCAAGCACGTCCCTGCCCAGGTTGGTGTGCGCCAGCTCTCTCCCCTTGAACTTGACCGTCAGCTTGACCTTGTTCCCCTCGTCCAGAAACCGCTTGACCATTTTGGTTCTGTAGTCAACGTCGTGCTCGTCAATCTTAGGGCTGAAGCGCACTTCCTTTATAATAATCTGCTTCTGGCTCTTACGCGAGTCGCGGTCCTTCTTGGTCTGCTCGTACCGGAACTTCCCGTAGTCCATCATCCTGCACACAGGTGGCACCTCATTTGGGGCGACCTCTACCAAATCGAGACCCATCTGCCGCGCCTGGGCCAGCGCGTCGCTGGTGAACATGAGGGTGTTCTCGCCGTTCTCGCCCACGAGCCTGATCTCTCGCGCCCTGATGCGCTCATTTACCCGAAAATTTCTGCTTATGTCTTTTCTCCCTTCGTGAGTACCAAATGCGCGGTGTAAGTTTGCCACCACGCCCAATTTATATGCTTACATTAACATATATACCCACGATAGTCAATAGGTCTTTTGGCGGGTTGTTGTGAACGGATGGCGGATTCGAGCCACAAAGGCACAAAGGGCACGAAGGTTCTATTGTTCTCTAACCCTTTGGATCTCTGTACTCTATGTGCCCTTGTGGTTCTATTCATCTGACCGAGAACAGGTCATACACCGGGTTGCCGTCGCGCTGGTAGAAGGTCTTTTCGAGGGTGGCTTTCTTGCCTGCGGCCAGCGCCTCGGACAAGAAGGCGTCGCGGCGATGGAAAGCAGTGTCGTCCTCGACGTGGAAGAGGTAGACGGTGTCAGGGCGGGCGAACAGCTTGCGGAGATTCTCGTAGAAGCCGGTCTGTATATCGGTTGAGCTTCCATACGCCTCTGTGGGGTCCACTTGCTCCTGCGTGAGTAGCTGTATGGGCCTTCTGAAACCCCAATCCATTGCCACTACCTGTTGACCTTGCTTATCGTTTTGGAGATAATCGGCCAGCCTGTAAATCGCATCCGAGAAGGTGGAGTTACCGCCCGTGATCGCCAGGTCGTGGTGGTACGCGAAGTCAACGCCCAGGTCCAACAGCACAATTGCGCCTACCAGCAGCACCGCGACGGCAG
>JBBSGN010000721.1:0-2267 GCA_038254085.1 Chloroflexia bacterium
CTGGGAGGATACTTTCGCGAGTTCACATTTGGACCGAAGCGCATGACGGGTTGGCACACATGTGAGTGCAACGCGCTCACGACGCCTGGTACAGTTCTCGATCCGTTTATGGGGAGTGGGACTACGCTCTGCGTTGCGAAGGAGTTAGGTCGTCATAGTATCGGTGTAGATCTGGTGGTCCCAGATGCGCTGCAGAAGGTGTAACCATATGCCATCCCTCAAGAAGAAAGCACTTTCCCTTTACCTCCGCACCGGCTGCCAGCGCCAGCTCGCGCTGAATCTCTACAGTGACAAGGAACGACAAGCTCACGGTATGCCCGAACGCCAGCGGGCTCGAGCTGGTCTTGGCTTGGTTGGCGCGATGGGGTACGAATGGCAAGACGAGAAAGTCAGCGAACTTGGCGACGTTTTCGGCAAAGATGCTGTTCACATCAACCCGGTGAAGAAAGGCAATCGGCCCGCGTCCATCCCACTGCCGAACATACTATCCCATCTTAAGCCTTACCAGTTCGTTGTCGAGGGGCATTATGATGCCGCAACGAAGACTTTCATGAACGCGGTTGGCCTCACCGCCCTGCAGGATTCCTTTGGGCAGCCACTTGATGTAGGGGACGCACTGCCCGATCTCATCCAGGTGCTACCACCCGCTGCCAGTCCCGCCTCGTGGGAGCTTGTCCAGCAAGACAGTGGCCCCGTGGCAACAATGCAGGCAGTGCAGCCAAACGGAGATGTGGTCACGATCGAGCCAACCGATCAGCGCCTACGCCTGCGCGTCATCGATATCAAGCTATCAGCAGAGCCGGGCGCACACTATTTTGCTGAAGTCGTGTACTACTCAATCACGCTTGCGGCCTGGCTCGAAGAGCACGGTTGGAACGACTCTTTCGTTGTTGTCGCAGCGCCCGCGGTCTGGCCCGGCTCCTATGATGCCTCGCAAATCCGGCTAGTCCATAACCGCTGTCAGAAAGAGGGCCGTGCGCCCACGCCCGAAGAGCTGGCACTGGCCCTTGAGGATGACATCGAAGTTGCACCCTTTGACGCATTTGCCCCACGCCTGCGTCGCTTCTTTCAAGAAGAGTTGCCGCTCGTACTCCAGACACCCTGGGATCAGCTTCCATGGCACGTGTCGCACACCTGCAACGGCTGTGAGTTCCTGGGCTATCCGTGGACAGATAAGAACGGCCAGCTTACGAACTCGCCACTGCACTGTTGGCCCACGGCAGCAGGCACTGGCCATCTCTCACGCGTAGCAGGCCTTTCGAGAGGCAGCGCCAAACTCCTGCGAGTCGCAGTCGGCGATGTTGCACTGCTCGCATCGCTCTCCTCAACCGATGCCGTGTTTGAGGGCAGCCCCTCCCTGCGCGCAAAGCGCACCATCTATCCGCACCGTGCACGAGCACTGGAAGCTGACTTGACCGGAATCATTCCCAATTCGGGTAGTGATGGGCTCATGCCGCGCTGGCCCGACTTGCACATCTATATCTTTCTCGATTACGACCTCTCCAGCGCTATCACGGCCACGTTCAGCTTGCGAGCATTCTGGAAAGAACCCCTGCCGTACGGTTCCCCCACGACTCCCAAGAAAGTACGCTGGGCTGCACGCGAAGAAGGGAAGCCGACTAGTTTCCAGGAGGTATATCTCGTTGACCATCGCAACCTGACACGGGAGCGCGAGGAACTACTCAAGTTCTTGCGTGCCCTCCGAGAGATCATTAATACAGTAGAGCAGCAGGACGAGGCAGATATCCAGGATGGCCGGCGGGGCGATGCCACCCAGCCCAAGACGCTTAAGCGCAGCACATATCAAATCTACCTGTGGGACGATGCGCAGCGCAAGCAGCTCGTCCGGGTCGTTGGTCGCCACCTGCAGGCTATCCTCGCGGACAGCAAATTGCGCGATCTGGCATGGCTTTTTCCTCCTCCGGAGCTGCTGACGCACCCCGAGGAGGCATCGTACAAATCGCCGTTCACATACGTCTCTACGGCTGTGTTGCAACAACTTGATTGACCCCGAATGAAGGCGTATTGATGCTGAACTCATACCGGCTCTAAGCTTGTGATTTAACTGTAAAGTTGGGAATTAAATGGCACTGCTTCTTGCGAATTATCTGTCAGTGATCTGACTGGGGTAGTGTTGCAACAACTTGGCAAGAGCTGAACAGGGGCGTGTGGATAGAGGGAAGGCTCGAACTCTAGGCAGCTAGTCCGAATGCTGGGGATACGAACCGAACCTGGCTCCTGATGTCGCCCTTAGTTGTTCCCCTTAC
>JBBSGN010000722.1:0-2266 GCA_038254085.1 Chloroflexia bacterium
CGCCACGCTGTCGAGGTGGGTGCGCGTTACGTCGAGCTTGATGCGCAGATGACGCGCGACGGCGAACTGGTGGTCATACATGACGAGACCGTGGACCGCACCACTAATGGGTCGGGCGCCGTCAAGGACTTCACCTACGCAGAGTTGCGGAAGCTAGACGCGGGGTTCTGGTTCGACCCCAAATACGCCGGAGAAGTCGTGCCCACGCTCAGAGAGGTGCTGAACCTGTGCGTGGCGGAACGCATGGGCGTGGTGATAGAGTTGAAGTCGCCCGACCTCTATCCGGGTATAGAGCGCGAGGTAGCGTCGCTGGTCGGCGAGATGTGGCTGCGCGGGGCCGAGGCCATCTGGTGCATATCGTTCGATCACGACGCTATAAGGCGCATGCGTGAGATTGAGGAGCAACTACCGCTAGGCTACTTGTTCATACCCGGCATAGAGAACTTCGCGCATGAAGATGGTGCTGTACAGGCCACCTGCCCCTATTACATGAGCGCCTTGCAACACCCCGAACAGGTGGCCCAGGCGCACGAGGAGGGCAAGTACGTCTTCGTCTACACCGTCAACGACGAAGACGAAATACGCCGCCTCGCCGAAATAGGCGTGGACGGCATGGTAACCGACCGGCCGGCCGCTTTGATTAGTTTTGAGTTTTGAGTTATTTCCGCTCATTTAGAGCTCAAAACTCAAAACTTGGTCTTCCCCCAAAGGTCGTATTCGGTGCTTTCGGTGATTTTGACTTTGGTTACGTCGCCCATGTTCAGTTGAGCGCCTTGGGCGGGCTTTACGAACACCATGCCGTCTACTTCGGGAGCCTGGCGATAAGTGCGGCCCGAGTAGAGCGGCGCCTGCCTTCCCTTACCGTCTTCCAGCGTGCCTGTGCCCTCGATCAGCACGTCTACCGTGCGGCCTACCATGCCCCGGTTCTTCTGCGCGCTTATCTTCTGCTGGCGTAGCATGGCCTCGCGGTAACGCTTCTGTTTGACTTTCTCGGAAAGCTGGCCGGGCATGTCGGCGGCGGGCGTGCCCTTCTCGGGCGAATAGGTGAACATGCCCACGTTGTCGAAGCGCACTTCATCGAGGAAATCGAGCAGCGCCTTGAACTCGTCCTCGGTCTCGCCGGGGAAGCCCACTATGAAGGTAGAACGCAGGGCTATATCGGGCATGGCCTCGCGCAGGCTCTCGATCAGGCGGCGATTGCGCTCAACGTTGTTAGGTCGCTTCATCCGTTTGAGCATATCGGGGTGAGCGTGCTGCAACGGCATGTCAATATACTTGGCGACCTGCGGGTGGCGAGCCATTGCTTCTATCATGGCAGGCGTTAGCTGGGTGGGATAGGCGTACATGAGGCGTATCCACATAATGCCGGGCGCTCTCTCTGCGATAGCATCGAACAGGGTGGCGAGGCCATCGCGTATGCCGAGGTCCACGCCGTAATAAGTGCTGTCCTGGGCGATCAACACGACCTCCTTCACCCCTTGCTCGGCCAGATCGGCCACTTCGTCCGCGATCTCCTGTATGGGCCGCGATACGTGCTTGCCGCGTATGGCCGGGATAATGCAGAAGGCGCACTTGTGGTCGCAGCCCTCCGAGATTTTCACATAGGCGCTGGCCCCCTTCGCCTTGCGCCGGAACCGCTTCAATTGCGCCGTAGGCTGCACCGGGGCGACCGGCGCCCAGGCCACGCCAGTACCGAGTCCGGTGCCGAGGACCTCGGAGCGTAGCGACGCCTGAGGACTGAGTGCGCCTATAGGTTGGATAAGGGCGTTCTCTTGATTCCCGACCCCCGATTCCTGGCCCCTCTCCCGGATGGCCTCTACGAGGGGGACGATGTCGGGCCATGAACGGGTGGACAGCACGCCGTTCACGCCCGGAACCCAGGTTGGGATGTCGGTGGCGTATCGCTGGCTCATGCAGCCGGCGGCGATGAGCAGTTGGTCCTGGCGTTTATGCTGGGCTAGCGTCTTTAGCTCGCCCACCGATTCATCAACGGCGGCTTGCAAGAAGGCGCATGTGTTGACGATAAGCAAATCCGAGTCGGTGGGGCTGGCGCTCTGCTCATATCCAGCTTCGGTGAGAAGGGCGCTCATGCCCTCGCTGTCCACATTGTTCTTTTCGCAACCGAGCGTTACTATATTGAATTCCGGCACATTATTCTTTCTATTTAGGTTCTTTGTTAGTCACGATTGATGCATAACCTACCAAGCAAAGTTGACGAAGGACAAAGGAGAGATAGAGTGGCGCACGTTAGCCCAAGCTACTACCA
>JBBSGN010000723.1:0-2266 GCA_038254085.1 Chloroflexia bacterium
AAGCTCCGGTCGCGGGTCAACAGGTAGGCGTTCTCGTCGGTAAAGTCCTCGCTTGCTCTGCCCGACTGCTCAAGCCAGCCTTTACTGGTATTCACGCGCCAGGCCGACGGCGTGCCCGCCCCCTGGCCGAGGCCCGCCGCAGGCTGCCAGGCGGCAAGGTCGGGGGATGAGAAGTCGTCGCTGAACAGCACGTTGCGCGATGTGACGGGCAACGCAGGGGCGGCGGGCACTTCGGGCACAGGCACAGGGCTGGCCGTGCCCGCGTTAGGAGGCGTCACGATGGTGCCAGGCACGATAGGAACGCCTGCGGTCGCGGCTGGATAGAAAGCAGGCCGCCCCAGGTTGGCGAAGGCAGCGGGGCCGCCCTGCCTGTCTAGTAGTTCCGACCCAAGCAGGCCAAGCTGCACCTCGAATCGCGTACCCGCAAACTCAGGGTGCAGTTCCAGGCGGTTGCGCTCGAAATACTGCACTGTGTACACTTTTCCGTCTGCCCGGCTCTTTTCCATAAACTGTTCGGAGATCGGGTAGCCGTAAATGGCAAGCCCGCCGTTGTTTTTCCAATAGTCGAGCAGCTTCCCCGACAGATTATACCCCGTAGCCGGGAAATATTGTCCCTGGCCCGAGTTAGGAGCCGGGTGGAAAGGCGCTTCCCCGCCGCGCTGCTCGGTCGCTATGTCGCCCAACAGTTGAAGCTGTACCTTGTAGGGGTCGGGATTGTTGGGGTTATAGGTGAACAAAGCCCGCTCGAACCACTGCGCGTCGTATCCCTTGCCCGTGGGATAGACCGAGGTGCGAGGCAACCCGAACTGCGCGAGGCCGCCATGCGCCTGCCAATAGCTCTCGAACGGCCCCCACATGGCGTAGCCGGTCTGCGGAAAAACGGTATCCGCGCTTGCCGGCCCACCCCACGCACAAATGGCGATTATTGCCACCAGAAGCCCCGCCAACACCAGCTTGCTATATCGTTTCATCTCTTTGCCCTGCCTCCATACTCGGTTTCGCCTAATCTTCGCACCAACCAGCCGTTGCCAACCAGCCCTTAGTCATTGTACACCAGGAGCGCTTTTCTGCGAGGCGATATCCCCTCGACCGCTCTTGAATGCTCGCACCCCACAACTTGTTGCGCGCACACCACGAAATCGCGTATATTGTGCTTTGTAAGCGCCAACCGATAGTGCCAACCGGCAATGTGGTGCATAACGTATAACGCATGAGGACGGCAAAAGTGGCGAGATACCTTGTGACTGGGGCTGCCGGGTTTATCGGCTCCAACATTGTGGAAGAGCTTGTTGGGCGTGGCGAGCAAGTAGTTGCGCTGGATAACTTGTCAACGGGACGGCTGGGCAATTTGGAGCCGATGCTCGCCAACATCGCTTTCATTCAAGGCGACATCGGAGACGAAAGCGCCCTCAAGCGCGCAATTGAGGGGGCGGATTACGTGCTGCATCAGGCGGCACTGCCATCGGTGCCGCGCTCTGTGCAAGACCCACTGGCTTCGCACGAGGCGAACGCCACCGGCACGCTCAAACTTCTCATCACGGCACGCGATGCGGGCGTGAAAAGGGTAGTGTATGCGTCCTCGTCTTCGGTGTACGGCGACAGCCCCACCCTGCCCAAGCAAGAGGATATGCCGACGCGGCCACTCTCGCCTTACGCGGTGAACAAGCTGGCGGGCGAAGAATATTGCAAAGTCTTCACCCGCGTGTACGGGCTGCCGACGGTTGCCTTGCGCTACTTTAACGTGTTCGGCCCCAGGCAAGACCCAACCTCCCAGTACGCCGCCGTGATACCCGCGTTCATATCGGCCATGAGAGAGGGCAGGCGACCTGTTATATACGGGGACGGTCTGCAAACCAGGGACTTCACGTTTGTCAGCAACGTGGTCCACGCCAACCTGCTGGCCTGCGAAAGTGAAGGCGCTGTCGGGCGGGCCGTAAACATAGCGTGTGGCGAAAGTATCTCGCTCCTCGACCTCGTGGCCCAAATAAACGGGCTGCTTGGAGCGCAGATCGAGGCGTTTTTCGAGCCGCCACGAATAGGCGATGTGAAGCACTCGCTCGCCGACATCTCGCAGGCGCGGGCGTTGTTGGGCTACACACCGCAAGTTGGGTTCGCGGAAGGATTGGCTCGTACCGCGCAGGCGATGGACGACTGACGACCGATGGCGGAACGCGGGCTATGGCTACCTGGCTGTCTAGCATCCTGCGTCTGTCGTCCATCAGGGTCTATTCATTTTCGGTGTCTCGGCGCAGGCAGAAGGGGGGGG
>JBBSGN010000724.1:0-2264 GCA_038254085.1 Chloroflexia bacterium
GAATATCGTGTACCCTGTGTTGACCCACCTCTACATCGGTGTCAAACACCACAACGTCAACTATGGATGGCCCACGATCCCCGATACGTCGGCACTCTACGAAGTGCACGAACGGCATGCCTGGCCTATTCAAAGCTGCAACCAGCTCTTGCGCTTTGCGTGCGATAAGCTGGTCCGACGTAATCAAGTCACCGGGCGCAGTGAGATAAGTTGAGGGAGCCGCACTCATCCGGCCCTTGGAGCTGCCTGGGTGGTGACGGTTGTTGCCCCTCTCGAAATCTGCTTCTCGCGTCGTGCCCCTCCTCCGTCAATAATGATGACCAGAGGCTCAGGTCTGGCGGCGGTGGGATGTTCCATCGTAACCACGAATTCCCCGTCATTGTCATCCATGAGATCCTGGTAGTACCTGGCTGCCTGGCGGTGCGGAGGTTGAGTAGTGTCAGTTGTAGGAATACGGTCGCTAGTTGAGACGATGATAGCTCCCTCCGGAGCGCCATGCTCCTCGAATAAGCATGCAACCTCAGGCACCGGCTGCGTCTTCTCTTTCCCCTTCTCATTGCTGAGGGAGAGGTAGGAGCAGTGGTGCGGCAGCTTGAACACATCCCAACCCAGGCGATCTACATCGCCGTGCTGACTGGCATGCGCTTCCGTTATCGTGACGATGGCAGCAAGGTTGTCGTAGGGAGTGTCGGCGCTGAGTATGACTCTGGTGTCCACCCCATCCGCCCGGAAGACCACCTGGAAGACCAGGGAGCCTTCGTTCCGATCCACAAGCTCCCCGTCGCATGCTTCAGCGAAGGGGCTATGCACAAAGAACTCCACCTCGTCATCGTCAAGGTTGAAACCTGGCACGGTCCGCCCTGCGTCAATAACCAGGTCTTCCTCCTCGATGAGGTCACTGGCATGCTCCTCTAGCCATTCATCGAGCTTCTCTGGCCGGGAGAAGACCTTTATGCCTTCGTTCCTGATGAGCCGATAGCGCGCTTCGGCCTGCAAGAGTTTGGCTGTCTCATCCGTTACATCTTCATCTATGATAACGGCTGCCGGTACCCACATCTCCTTTATCTTGACACGCCCTTCCCCCTGGTAGTCCTCGTCGTGCTCAAGCCAGAAGAAGTCGGCAGCGCCGCGGATGTGGTCATCATCGAGATGCGTAAAAGCTACCACATCGTAGTAGTCTCGCCTGGCTGCTTTGAGATCATCGAGTAGGAGCGTTGGCAAATCCGCGCGCAGGTCATACTTGTCATTGGGATCACGCATGTTCGCATAGTCGAACAGCAGCTTCTTACCGTTGGCCAGATCAATGCGGCAACAATCGGCGTTGCCGAGGTGGTGGAACGTGAGTTTGTGCATCTGCTTACCTCTCCCTACTTCCAATTCAAGAACTTTGGTTCTATTTTAGCACTAAAGCCGGAAGAGTGCTAATTAAGGTGGAGTTTTCCACAGACATGCCCGCTCTAACGTCGAGACAAATCTCCTGTTGCGCTGGCTACATGGGTAATCGGTGCGTAAAATAGGCAGCTTTCAGTCGCTAAGACTCCTGGGATACTCAGTACTTTCCCGCTTCTTGTTGCTAACGATGTACCTCAGAGGATACAATCTCCTTACTATGACTATGTTCTAGAACCTCTATGTGAAGGTGACCCGCTTTCCCTTGTTCGTGCTTTACTTCATCCTCTGTATCTTCTACTGCTTCATACCTCGCCTTACTAGACTAATATTGGCCTCGGTTTGGAAGAAGCCAGCCAGTGGTTCCCAGCTCTTGGGTACCCTCGCTGATATCAGCAGGAGCAAGACCGAACGGAAGTGGCAGAATTCAGGTCAGCACATGGCGCACAGGTCATTCATCGGTTATCCTTGCACAGAATTGAACCATGACGATAAGGAATATTGATGAATTGTCCTCATTGCACATCCCTGGCAACCACCCAGCTAGTCAGGAAAACATCTCTTGGCTATCGCTCTTACCACTGTTCTCGGTGTGGACGCAAGTTCAACGAGCGTACCGGCACTGCGTTCAACCATTTACACGACCCTACGGACGTCGTCCTACTGGTTGTTTTGTGGAGACTTCGCTACAAGTTGAGCCTTCGCGACCTGTCAGAGATGTTTTTGGTGCGTGGTTTTGAATTCACTCACGAAGCCGTCCGAGATTGGGAAGGACGCTTTGCCCCGCTCATTACCGAGCAGCTCCGTGCCAGACGACGGGGCAAGGCAGGTCGCTCATGGTACACCGACGAAACCTACGTCAAAGTCGGAGGCAA
>JBBSGN010000725.1:0-2264 GCA_038254085.1 Chloroflexia bacterium
CCAAAGAAGCGGGCTAGGCTTGCAGCCCCAAACCCGCAAGCCAACAAACAGTCCCTAACCAGGACTATAAACCAACCAACCAGTTGCGGTTGATAGGGGCACTCGACACTATCCACTCGGATACCCGGGCTTTGCCCTACCTCAAAACCCCAACCAAAGAAAGGAGCTTTAAAAGAGCAATGGGGTCGGACAAATCGTCCGACCCCATTGCCCCCTAACACTCGCAACTCGCAACTCACACTTTTGCACATCCCCCTCGCCGTCCAACCGCGCAATTGCGTTCCAATTGGCCCAGGCTTATACTCGCTTCAATACACCCCGTAGCCCCACAGGCTACCACGCCTCGATAATCCACGCTAATCCTTCTGTGGAGGGAAGTTATGCAACGCCTCTTTACCAAATTCGCTAAATTGGCATCCCGGTGGACCGGCCACCCGGCAGCCTTTCTGGTCGCCGTTGGCGTAATTCTAGTCTGGGCAATAACCGGCCCGCTCTTCGGCTTCTCCGACACCTGGCAGCTCGTAATTAACACCGGCACCACGATCATCACCTTCCTCATGGTCTTCCTCATCCAGAACACCCAGAACCGCGACACCGCCGCCCTACAGCTCAAGCTCGACGAGCTAATCTATGTCACCGGGAAGGCCAACGACTGCCTCCTCGACCTCGAAGAGCTTGACGAAAAAACCCTAGAAGACATCAGGTCCAGGTACGAAGATATGGCGAAAAAAGCCAGGGGTAAGCTCGGCCAAGACCAATCAGGGGCATACGACCTGCCCGCCGAAGACGATGACGATACCAACGCCTCGCAACTCGGCGACGCACAATTAGGGAAGACCCAAACCACCCGATAAGCCATCTCCACACCCACTCCACCCCCTTTCCCCACGTTATCCGCACCCAACGCACAAGTCGGGATGCCTGTGCTATGATGGAGACATGAAACGTAAAACGTAATGCGTAAAGCGTAGTGCGTGAGGGCGGGTAAGCCCCTTACGTTTCACGTTTTACGCATTACGCCTCAGGAGAAACCAATGCTACAAGCCTCCACCCTCTCCTCAATAACCGACCTTCTCTCGAAGGGCAAGCAGGCCGCCATGACCGGCCAACGCGACCTCGCCCGCGAGATGCTGGCCTATGTGGTCTACCTCGACCCCGCTAACGCCGAGGGCTGGCTCTGGCTCAGTGGCGTGGTAGACTCTCCCCAGCAGGTCCGCTACTGCCTCGAGCGCACCCTCCGCGCCGACCCCCACAACGAGCGAGCCAAGCGCGGCCTCGAATGGATCAACGCTCGCCAAAAAGAGATAGACGAAGCCCGCGCCGCCGCCGAGCGCGTCAAGCCATACTGGCAGACCTCCAAGCCCAAGCCTCTTCTCAACCTGGTCAAAGGCAATACCACCGCCTCAGGCGAGACCCACCAGCGCCGCGTCGCAAGCTGGACCTCCGTCGCCCTCACCATGCCCGGCACTCGTCACTCGCGCTCCAATGCCCCCACCACCCCCGTCTCTGCCGCCACTCTGAACCGCATTACCGGCTCCCACACCCCCGCCAACGGCAGACCTTACATGGAGCAAGTGCTGGCCGATGGCGACCTGTCCCTCGACGAACTGGCCCCCCGCTTCGTCACCAATATAGCTTTACATAACCTCCTCGGCGCCGTCGAAAAGGTCACGGGTGATGTTGGCCTGGACGCAATCCTGTCCATGTCCGGCCTTGACGACCTCAAAGCCGCCATACCCGAAGCCGAAGAGACCCCGGCCCTCAACTACACCAGCTTCAGCGCCTTTTCCGAGGCTATGGAAGAGTTCTACGACCACGCCGTCGAGCCGATGGAGATCAAGGTTGGCCGCGAGATGTTCCGCCAGGAGCTTTCCAACAAGGGCAAGTTGTCCGCCATGAAGGGCGTCACCTTCAAGTTGATGTCCCCCGAAAAGAAGCTCCGAGCCGTCCTAGAAGAGCTTGCCGACGCGCACGCTCGCATGGGCGGCGAGGCCTACTTTGAAGAGCAGGATGAAGGCTATCTGTTCGCCCTCGAAACCTGCCCCTACTGCTACGGTCGCCTCACCAACGCCCGGTGCAACGTCACCACCGGCTTCCTCACCGCCGGTATCGAGTGGGCCATTGGCCGCACCCTCACCGTCCAGGAGGTCTCCTGCCGGGGCATAGACGAAGCCTGCTGCGGCTACTGGATCACACCCGAATAAACATATCGCCAAACATATCGCCCAGCCATACACCCGCTTGGGGAGGCCACCGGCCTCCCC
>JBBSGN010000726.1:0-2261 GCA_038254085.1 Chloroflexia bacterium
AAGACATCGATGCGCTGGTGACTTGTGTTCATGACTTCTTCGCCTCCTTCACACCCCAAGCAGCCCGCCAACTCATCTCTGCTGCATGATCAATTGTTCATATTACTTTTGCATTCTTACTTAGGAGCTATCTGATAAACAAGAGCAAGCTCTTTAGCTAACTCACCCTCCTTTGTCATTCCTCACGAAGTTTCGTAACTCGGTACTCGGTACTCGTGAGGAATGACAAGGGGTAGTCTACTCGCTAAAGAGATGCTCGTCGTTTATGAGATAGCTTCTTCTAGCCACTGGAGCGAGAACCTTTAGCGAACTTTAACAATCCTCTAACGTTTCCTTAATAATAATCGGCGATAATGATGATGACGGTAATGAAGAAGTCCATCAACTAATGCAAACTTCGTATACGACAAGGACACATGCAACACGAAGATAGAGAACTATCAAAGAAGTTTGGCGTGCCCGCACTGCCGGGCTGGGCCGTCTTGCCTCTGCGCCTCTTCCTGGGGGGCAGCTTCATCGCGGCGGGACTGGATAAGTTGGGCGACCCGGCCTTTCTGGACCCCACATCCCGCGACTACATAGGCCAGCAGATCGCCCGCTTCGCGCCGGGCACCCCACTCGAAGGCTTTCTGCTCAACTTTGCGGTGCCCAATGCCGGACTGTTCGGCGTGCTGGTGATGGGCGGCGAGCTTTGTATAGGGGTGGCGGTGCTGCTCGGCCTGCTGACACGGTTCAGCGCGTTCATGGGCTTGCTGCTCAACCTCACCTTTTTCTTGTCGGCAACCTGGGACGTGCGGCCATTCTACTTCGGGGCCGACCTGCCCTACACAATAGGGTGGCTTACGCTGATGCTGGCGGGGCCTGGGCCGTTCGCGCTGGACTGGCTACTGAAGCGATGGCTGGCCGCGCAGGAAGAGGCGCACACAGGCGAGCCGCTCCCCGCCACCGGCACGGCGCTCACCCGTCGCGCCTTCGTAGGCATGGGCGCAGCTGGGTTGGCGGCGCTGGCATTGGCGGCTACAGGCATAGACTGGGAGATATTGCACGCCCGCCGAGCCGAGGCAGGCAAGTTGGTAGCAGCAGGTCCGCAGCCCACGCCCGCCCTACCCATCGCCCCGCCCGCACCGCTCGCACCGCTGCAACCCGCACCGGAGGCAACCCAACCGCCCATCGAACAACCGCCCCAGGAAGCCGCCCCAACCCAGGTTCCTACCCCAGAGGCCCCGCAGGCAAACGGACGCCAACTGCTGGCCGCACCCGGCACTCTACCTGTAGGCCAAGCGCTTCAGTTCAACCTTCCGACGGGCGAGCCTGCGGTGCTAAACCATAGCGACAGTGGGTATAGCGCGTTTGTCGCCATCTGTACACACCAGGGCTGCACGGTCCGCCCCAACGGCACAGGCCAACTCGCCTGCCCCTGCCACGGAGCGCGCTTCGACGCAAGCAGCGGCGATGTGTTGCGCGGTCCCGCCCGACGCCCGCTCTCCCCGGTGTCCATAGTGGTAGACCCTGATGGCAGTGTCTATCTGGTGAGCTAATAGTCAGTGGTCGGTTTTTCTTAGCGTACCGACTAACAGCTTAAACAGAAAACCCAAACAATCCGTGAGGACCGTCTGGGCTTCTGTTCCTTCGCTCTCACAGCCGAAACTGTAATCTCGAAGTGACCTCAGTATACCGCCAGTTATAGTGGCTGTCAATAGGCAGTTGCTAAAGTTTTCCACATCCACCGACGAGTTGGAAGGGGCAGCGGATATCGGACGCCTGAGGATGTGTGAAACGCAAGGCGTGATTATCGGCAACCTCTTTAGCCGACCCACGCACCCTTGTCATTCCGAACGGAGCGAGGAATCGCTACCCTTAGTATCCATTCGACTAGCATCTCCTCCCTACCCCAAACACTCTTCTACCCCCAACTGATTCCTCGCTCCGTTCGGAATG
Organism: Chloroflexia bacterium; assembly: GCA_038254085.1. GTDB lineage: Bacteria > Chloroflexota > Chloroflexia > QHBQ01 > JADMIH01 > JADMIH01. The sequence goes on from JBBSGN010000726.1 coordinate 1,939, forward strand.
ACAAGGGATAGAGGATGCTTCGTCGCGTAACTTGGCCGTTATACAGGCTTTGGCCTGATCACTGATGGCGGATAGCTACTCGTCCTTCATCCCGATTTCTTGACACACAGCACGAGCGGTTGCTATAATCAGCCAAGTGAGGATCACACTCGATGCTGCGCCGGGCGATATATAACACGCATGGATTAACCGCTTTTCAGACTTTCAGGCCGGGTCTCCTCTGATCCTCTATCTGGACTAAAACGCCTATGCGCATCCGCCACAAGATATTCCTCGGATACGCGGCTCTCATCTTCTTCGCGGTGGTGCTGGTAGCCTTCTTC
>JBBSGN010000727.1:0-2258 GCA_038254085.1 Chloroflexia bacterium
AACGGAAGAACTCACCAGTGGAAGTTAGGCAAAGCAACCCGTTATGATGAGGATGCCTCTCTGCACCTGCATCTTCGGAACGCCTGGAGGGGTGCCTCTCGTTCTCGCCGTCTTCTATATCATTCCTTATGGAAACTGCTTCACCCTTTGACAGAAGGTGAGAGAAGAAAGGCGCTGAACAAAGTACTGACGTGGGCGGATACTAAGTCGGTGATCCGTCCGACCCACCGCTCCCTTTCGCGTAAGGAAGTGAGTGACTTGGCGCAAGGGGAATTAGCAGAAATCGGCGCTCACACGGTGACGCACCCGGCGCTCGCCACACTCCCGGTAGCTTCACAGCGGTATGAGGTTGAGCAGGGTAAAGCCGACATAGAGGAGATCCTAGGTTATCCGGTAACTAGTTTTGCTTATCCGCACGGGAGCTTGTCCGCAGAAACGCCTAACGTTGTTCAGGAAGCGAAGTTTGCTTGCGCCTGCTCTACTACTGCCGACGTTGTTAAGGAATCTTCCGACCCGTTTCGGCTGCCCCGTATCACAGCGCCGAACTGCGGTGGTAGCAGATTCGCTAAATGGCTGTCGAGGTGGCTCCGTTAGTGAGCGCGCTCCACGAGTTCTTAGGTTGAAGACCGCTAACCATGACGGCGGGGCAGAAAAGGCGACGCGGAGCTTAAGAGCTTGCGCGGATAGGCTCGCTACTTTTCGTATTTGCCGATTCTCCCCACGATCAAATCGGCTCCTCATCGCCTATTGATACATTCGCTACTCGCCTATCCGCGCAGCCTCTGATACGGAATCCGCTTGAAGAGTGGCCTGTCATGAAAAGATATCTGGATGGCGGGGCGATGGTCTTCGCATCTTTGCCGTCAGCGATGGAAAGTGATCAACCGGATTCCGTATGAGAGGTACCGGTACGTATTCGTAAACGTCACGTAACCTTTACACACAACTGTTTACCAATCCTTTCGAAGAAGATAACATTATTACTGTGTACGAGAGAACTGGAGGGAAACTGGCTTGCAGAGGAGAGTAGAGGGCGCTGCATCTTCTGCTGAAGGGCTAGCCGACCCTGCATCTCAGACCGATACCGTTTCAGGGCCCCGGACGCAAACTAAGACGCAGTGGGTCGTTACCTTGAGGCTGGTTTTCTCGGATATCGTTCTCGCCTGCCTGATCTGGTACGCAGCATCCATACTTCAAGGTGCTTGGGGGCGTGGAGGGCTTTCGGACACTGCGATTATTGGCAACGTCTCCAATGTGCTGGTATGGGTCGGGCTGCGCGCCTTGCTTGGCCTGTATCCTGGTTATGGCTTGGATCAAGCAGAGGAGCTGCGCCGGCAAACTTACGCTTTGGCGGCTACCTTAGCTATAGTTTCCATCTCCGCTCTCGCGTTTCACGTTGGGGATTCGCTCTCGCGTCTACTGCTGATTTTGGGCTTTCTCAGTCTCCTAATCTTGGCTCCTCTAGTACGGCACTTTGTAAAGCGGGGACTAATGAGAGCTGGGGTATGGGGTAAGCCAATAGTAATCTTGGGAGCTGGTAAGACTGGAGCGCGCTTAGTGCGCGCACTTCAGAGAGAGTGGCATCTTGGGTACAGGCCTGTCGCCGTCTTCGACAGTAGTTTAGCTCCGGTAGGAGGGGGGCTTGAGGGGGTGCCCTACGGAGGGACGATAATCGATGCGGTGAGCCTGGCTCGGAAACAACATATAGATACCGCTGTTTTTGCTATGCCTCAGGCTCGCCGCAATCACCTAATCGGGTTTGTCAACCAGGCAAAGGCCAGCTTCAGGTACGTTATAGTCATCCCCAACCTGGCTGGAGTTACAAATTCGGCGGCAACATCTAGGAACCTCGCGGGGACCTTTGGGATAGAGATCAAGCAGAATCTGCTAGACCCCTGGGCATTAAGGGCAAAGCGGACACTAGACCTTGCGTCTACCGTAGTTGGAGGATCTTTAATCTTCGTGTTTATTGTAACGATATTTCTGCTCGTGTGGCTAGAGTCAGGAAGACCCGTTTTCTACAAGGATCAGCGGATAGGTCAAAATGGCAAGCTATTCTCATGCATAAAATTTCGGACTATGGTGCCCGACGCAGAGAATATGTTACAGCGGATCCTCAAAGAAGATGCTGAGCTCAGAGAAGAGTACTCGAAATATCATAAACTGCGCTACGATCCCCGAGTTACCCGCATGGGTCGGTTTTTGCGCCAGACAAGCTTAGATGAGCTGCCACAGCTATGGAACGTTTTGCGCGGAGA
>JBBSGN010000728.1:0-2253 GCA_038254085.1 Chloroflexia bacterium
CACTAATGCCCGCAGCTTCTCGACAGGGCGCATCTCGGAGGCCGCTATGGGCGCGGCAACCGCCAGAAATTGATCGGCAGCCCTGTGTACTATCTCCCACAGCACGTCCTCTTTCGAGACGATGTGAGCGTATAGAGAGCCGCCTTGCATGTTCAGTTCGCGGGCTATATCGCGCACGGTGGTGGCATGGTAGCCGCGCTCGCTGAAGAGGGAGCGTGCGGTGGAGTATATCTGTTCTTTACGGTCGAGGGCCATAGGTCTTGATGCGAAACTAACGCTTGTTAGGTTGTATGGGCATTATAACCGAGTTGGGCCGTTACGTCAATCGTGGCACGCGAAGAGTCTCGCCGACAATGGGGATGATTAGAGTGGAATCTTTCTAAACGCAAAGGACGCAAAGGACGCGCAAAGGTTCTAGTTGTTAGCTCTTACTTATCGAGGCTGGAAACTGAGAAGCAGCCATCCCTTATTCATTCTCTGCGCGTCCTTTGCGTCCTTTGCGTCTTTGCGTTTAGACCTCCGTTCTCGTGCGTTTATATCTCTTCTTCCAGATGGTCGGCGACCGATATGCCCGCCTCAGCTAACGCCAGGCGCAGTAGGCCCAGCGATAGGAGAGCGCACTTCATGCGGGCGTAGCTGACCTCGATGCCCAGGTTGTCGAGAATGTCCTGGCGGGTGGTGTTGGCAAGGTCTTCGAGCGGCTTGCCTATGATCTCCTCGGTGAGCATGGAGGCGGACGCCTGGCTGATGGCGCACCCCCGCCCGCTGAACAGCACGTCCTGCACCACCCCGTCCTTGATGATGAGGTCCATTGAGAGCTTGTCGCCGCACAGGGGATTGTTGGCCTCGACGTGGATGTCGGGGTTGTCAAGCTGCCCGTAGTTGCGCGGGTTCTTGTAGTGGTCTATAATTTCTTCTTTGTAGATGGAGTCCACAATCTATCCCAAGGTGACACCGTTAGCGCATTGTTCGACGTATCCTTACCCCGCGCTCGGTGATAACCAAGAAGTGTCCTAACTGCTCGCCGTAATGCATAAGAACGTAGGTAAGCCACGCGATTTTCGTCGGTATGTCCTCGGATCCCAGGCGGAAAAGAATAACGCCGGAGTGGGGAAGCCGCTGACGGAAGATTAGCTCGCCAGAATCTCGGTCATTGGTGATCAAGACGCGCCCTTCACTTCATGGTAAGCAATTTCCAACACTTCCCTGTCTTTGAGCGCCTGCGGGTAATCGCGAGCGATCACGGTTACATCATGGTCAAGGTCAATAAGAGCTTTGGCTAGAGGGAAATCGGCGCTTTCATCCAGGAGAAATCTCATAAGCCGGGCAAATAAACTGAGCTTGCTGCTTGTTTAGGTAGACATCGCCGCAGGTGTCGCAGGATAGACATCCTCACCCTCGACTACGGCTAGCGCATATTGAAGACAGGCCCTGATGTCTTCCTCGGTAAGCCGGGGATAGGCCTCGAAGAGGCTCTGCACCGTAAGGTCCTGAGCAAGGCGCCTAAGGACCAATTCGACGGGGATGCGGGTCCCTCTCACAACGGGCTTGCCGGTAAGGATTTCGGGGTCAACGATAATGCGGTCCAGGTACATGGGTGGCTCTTTCATTGGGGTCTGTCCTTTTGCTTGGGACAATAAACAGTATATCCTACGCTCGATGGTCTAGCAATCCGATTCCTCATACGTCAACACCCGCCCCCATAGGCTCTTGGTGCCCCAGATGCCAGCGCGGAGGCACTCTAGCTGCACGATTTGGCTGTGGTCCACGAAGAGGTTGACCGAGGGGCCGTAGTTCTTGATGTACCAGGCGAACACCTCCGGGTCGGCGGCCTCGAACATGACCTTTTCGATGCCAAGCTCGGCCACGATGCGGGCCACAATGTCTGTGCGCCAGGTGCTGACGTTCTCGGTAATGCCCTCGGACTCGATCATGATTATCTCGGCTCCGGCCTGCAGGCAGCGCTTCGCCAGATTGATGGCGATGCCGGGGTCCCGCGTGCCCTCGGCCTCTAGCTCGGCGACCGAGGTTGCCCCGCCCGCGCCGAACTGCACGCCCACTTCGGGCTTGGCCTTTAGCCCCCTCGATTGCGCGCGCTCGACCAGCCGCACGAGGTCGTCGGCGGGGAGGGTGATGAAGCCGCTCGACACCTCGACTATGTCGAAGCCGACCGCTTTGCACTCGTCCAGGTAGCGGTCTACAGCCTCGTAGCCCTGGGTCAGCACGTACTCGATGAAGCCGCCCGTAGACACC
>JBBSGN010000729.1:0-2250 GCA_038254085.1 Chloroflexia bacterium
GCGATTTCTGGAGCCAGACTCTGGGCAGCGAAGTGTCGGGCGCGCGCCACGAGGCGCTGTATTCGCGCCTGTTTATGTCCTGAAGTAAGTGCTGAGTGCTCAAGTGCGCGCTGCACCGACTTCAGCACTCGGCACTTGAGCAAAGCGAGGCACAAGCATACCTGGCGCAGGTGGACACACATTTCCGATACATACGCTCGTTCGCGCCCCACGTTCTGGAGACGCTGCGCTTTGGCTCTACATCTACTGGGAACGAGTTGTTGGAGGCGCTTGAGGTCCTGGTCACAATGAATGCCGAGGGGCGTACCGCCGTGCCCCCGACAGCGCCCCTCGGCTTCATCCCTCGGCGCTGGGAGCGGGCCATCGTACAACCAGACGGGCCGAATGGGTCGGACAGAGTGGACCGCCACGGCTGGGAATCCACGCTGCTCTATGAGGTGCGCGGCGCCCTCCGTGCCTCGGACCTCACCGTCGAGGGCAGCCGCCGCTACATACCGTGGGACACCGACCTGTACACGCCAGAGAGGTGGGCTGCTCGCCGCGCCACCTGGCTAGAGGAACGAGGACACAAAGAGGACGGTGCTGGTGCCGCTGGTAGCGATCATCGTGGCGTCGGTAGTGGTGATTATGGCGGCGCCGCCTACGTTCAGCAGGTCTTGACCGAACTGCACCAGTTGACCAACGACGTAGCCACTCGGCTGCCAGACAACGCCGATGCGCGCATTGAGCGAGGCAAGCTCTCCCTGAGTGCCTTGGAGCGTGTCAAAGAACCAGAAGGTGTCGAGGCAATGCGGGCGGCGCTGACCGCGTTGATCGAACCGATTGACTTGCCCGACCTGCTGATGGAGGTGGACCGGCGCACCGGCTACATGACAGCGCTGACGCATCTCACAGGCAGGCGATCTCCCTCGGCGGCGCACATGGCAGAGATCCGCCCTGCCCTCTTCGCGGTGCTGGTGGCCGAAGCCACGAATCTGGGGCTGGCCACGATGGCTCGCGGTTCGGGCATCTCTGAGAGCCAGCTCACTCGTGTCCACGACTGGTACTTTCGGGAGGAGACGCTGCGCCAAGCTATCACCACACTCTTGAAGTACCATCAAACATTACCTCTAACTCCCCATTTCGGATCGGGCACCACGTCGTCCTCGGATGGGATGCGGTTTGGAGTGGCTGCATCGTCCCTAAATGCCCGGCACAATCCCCGCTTTATGGCCCAAAAGCGCATTATTACGGCTTATTCACACGTCCTGGATCAGGGGCCGCAGTTCTGGATAGACGTGGTGAGTTGCCTGGTACGCGAGTCTACCTATGTACTCGATGGGTTGGTTTACCAGGATGCCCCACCGATCCAGGAACACTACACCGACACCCATGGCAGCACGGACCTTGTCTTCGGACTTTTCGAGGCACTGGGCTATCGCTTTGCACCACGATTACGAGATCTGCCCGATCAAGTGCTCTATCGTGCACAGAAGGGAGTGCCCTATGGGGCACTCAACAGCGTACTGCATCAGGCGATTCGGGGTGATTTGATTGCCAAGCACTGGGACGACATAAATCGGTTGGCTGCCTCGTTCAAAGATGGGTTGGTTACGCCTTCACTGGTGATAGCCAAGTTGCAGGCCATGCCGAGGCAGAACTCGCTACAACAGGCTATTCAGGAACTGGGACGCCTAGCCAAGACACGCCACATCTTGAGTTACGTCGATGATCAGGCTCTGCGTCGCCGTATCCTGGCTGGGTTGAACAAACAGGAGCGCCTGCACTCTCTGGCGAGGATCATCTTCTTTGGGCGGCAAGGTCGCTTCGGTGACCGCGATTACGAGGCGCAACTGAACAGAGCTTCCGCCTTGTCGCTGGTGATCAACGCCATAATAGTGTGGTATACAGAGTATCTATGGAAGGCTTCGGAAGAATTGGAAAGGCGTGGTCAGAAATTGCCGGAGGAGCTATGGGCACATGTGACGCCCCTGCATTGGGAACAGGTCCATCTCGTGGGGAGGTATAGCTTCAATGAGATGAGCAAGGAAAGCAGTTTACGTCCACTACGCGTTCGCACACCGCGCACATGATATGAGAGGATCAGCCAAGAGCCGAGTGAGCCGGAAGGAGAAGGGTTGGAAGGGTTGGAAGGGTTGGAAGGGTTGGAAGGGTTGGGAGAGCCAGGAAACGGTTACAACTCGGTCGAGCCGCCTTTCATTAGCGTTTCGATGCCGAGTTCGACATCACTTTTCGCCAACTGCTTTTCGA
>JBBSGN010000730.1:0-2241 GCA_038254085.1 Chloroflexia bacterium
GTTTAACGGATGCTTGGAACAAGCTCGATATGGCTACTACGGCTGCTTTAGTGGCACCTAATGCCGTTGTCCATATGTTATACGACGCCACAGACCCCATAACGGGCGAACACGTAGGGCATGAGGAAGAATTCAACGCGGAGGAAATGGAGAAGCGCATTGCCCACGAGCAGAAGATGTTCCCCAAGGAACACGCAACTATTGACCATATATTCGACGTGGGAGAGGACATGGTGCTAACCATCGGGACGTCTACTTCTACCCATAAAAGTGGCAAGAAGGTGACGACACAGTCTGTCTCCCTTGACAGAATAGCCGATGGGAAGGTCGTAGAAAGCTGGAACTTGGGAGACAGGCTCGGCTACTGGCAACAGCTAGGTATAGTACCTCCTACCTCTGAGTTGATGAAGAAGCTAGGGGAGATGTAGGGTCGCCTTACCTTCTCTATTCGTCCTCATTGAGGTCAGTCGGGCAGACTTGCCGGGGTTGTTGCACACTTATACCCCAGGTCTGCCTGACCGTGCTCTTTTTGGCTAGTTTTTAGACGGTCACTTGGAACTTTGGATAGCACAATGCAGTATACCGAACGGCTGTTGCCAGTGTGCTATTAGCAAAGCTACCGAGAAACAAACGTGTGTATGCTGGTCTTTGTAGAGGCGTTCCAATAGTTTTCGTGCGTGAAACCCCTCTTTTCTTGACCGTCTGCTTGGGACGTATTACTTAGCCGCTCTCATAATCCGACAAAGCTCAAAGCCGCAATACAGGTCGAGAAGCTGTAATCATTGAGATACTGGCATAATCTTACTGGCTAGCATCACGGGATGCATTCTTAGCGTTACAGCGTCAGCCATCAAGAGATCGGGGGGTGGTTGTATGCCGACACCTCGCCCCTTGCCGCTCACTTGTGCAAGGCCGCTTATGATATAGGGGCCATAGCCGCAATTAGCAAGCATCTCCCGGTGTGCTTTGTAGGCGTCTGAAAAGACTACAACCTCTATCAGGCCCTCTTGGTCTTGCAGTGTCAAGAACAACATCGAATTGCCATCCTTGCCTAAGTGTCTGCGTCCAGCCGCTATCACCCCGGCTACCTTTACTTCATGGCCTGCGTAACGGTGTAGCTGGCTTGAAGGGATAGCGTCTTGCACCTTTACTAACTCCATCTCGTTGCAAGTCAGCGCGAAGCCTAGAATTTCTTGTTCTAACCTAAGTTTCTCGGCCAGGGTGAAGTCGTCCAATGTGGGCACGTCAATACGCCAGTGTTTGTCGCCACTACCAAGAATCTTAGTGCCTCCGCTTATGAATTCGTGTCCAATCAAATCGCCCATGATGACCTGTACGCCTTGCCCCTCCGATCCGGTTGCCAGCGCCCACCCTGCATGATTGGTATAACCGATGTGGGAATGGCGAACTGCCTCTCTTGGTCGTAGTTTGCCAGCCGATAAAAGAGAGGGCAAAAGCCACATCATCTGCTTTCGGTTCATGTTGGTGGCGGTTCCATACACAGCCCCTACTACCTCGTTCAAGTCTCCGCGTACCGGAGTAATAGAGTGGGTAATTGCATCCCCATGCTCCCCATGCATAGTAGCTCCTAGACCATCGCAGGCTCCTACCTTTACGAGCGCAGTTATCTCTTGTGGACTCATTTCTACTCGTGCCATCAAATCAAGCAGGGAGTGAAACCGCCCGCCGCTACGTCGCTCGGTGAATATGGCGGATATAGTCTTCTCTGTAAGGCCCTTCACGAACTGTAAGCCGAACCGTATACTGCGCTGACCCCTGGAACCTCTAGGCACTTCGCACCATGCGCCACTCTCGTTTATGTGGGGTGTCAGCAGCTTGACGTGTAGCCGCCGGGCGTCTTCTACATACACGGACGGCCCATAGTAGCCTCCACCGTTGTTGATCTGGGCGGCCAGGTATTCGGCTGGGTAATGGGCCTTCACATAGGCGCTCCGATACGCTGTGAGCGCGTAGGAACAAGCATGAGCCTTGCAGAAGCCGAAGCCACTATAACCTGCCACTATGTCCCACACCCTCTGGGCTTGCAGCTGGTCTATACCTCGCTCTATCGCCCCTGCTACAAATTGATTTCCCAGATGGGCACGCTGGTCCTCCGAGCTTGTCTTGCCTAATTCCTTGCGTAGCTTTTCGGCTTCGCCCAAGTCTAATCCGGCCAGAGTGTGAACCAACCGGAGGAACTGCTCCTGGAACAATATCACGCCTTTGGTATCGCTCAGTATA
>JBBSGN010000731.1:0-2234 GCA_038254085.1 Chloroflexia bacterium
ATCGTGCCCGGCACGACAAGAGCCGAAGACGTAGCCCAGGCCATCAGGAGAGCCGCCGGGCCAAGCCTCACCCACCTGAGCCTGTTCGATGTCTACACCGGCAAACCGATACCCGATGGGCGTAAGAGCCTGGCCTTTGCCCTCACGTTCAACTCGCCCGAAAAGCCGCTTACAGAGGAGGAGATAACCCGCCTCCGCAGGCGCATTTCCGGCCTGTTGGAGAGGGAACTGGGAGCCGAGATGAGGACGTGAAATGTTTCACGCTAAATATATCGCCTCTAGCTTTTCTCTATTTACGACCACCAGGTCGTGCCGTAAGGAGGATTGGGGAGTGACGGCAGGGTAGATAGTGACGTCGGTGAAGGGGATGAACGTATCGCCTAACTCCAGCAGCTTCTCGAGAGTGATGCCGAGGACCAGGTGGCAGGTGCCATGAATTACGAAGGCGCTGGTGATGGCGTAGCAGGGGGTGGGGGTCTTCTGAATCAGGCGGTCGCGTTCCAGGTCGGGGTCGGTCAGCAGTTGCGCCGATAGGGGGGTTGACGGTGTGGGTGTGGAAGTCGCCACCGCGAAATGGACCTCGGACCGCGCCCCCAACAGCGATGTGCCCAGCTTTCTTGGTTGGGCTGCCTGGCCGACCTGTCCCAGGGCTGCATCTTCCACAGTGATGAAGTTATAGTCCCCCAGGTTCATCATGTCGCTGATGCGCTTGAAGGGGACCGTGATGCTGCCTTGTATGAGGAGGCGATCCGTGTACAGCTCTACGCCATGGGTAAGCGGCTCGGTAGCTAAGGTAGCAAAGCTGTTCATCTTCTTCTCTCTTTTGTGCCGCAACGCCTCTTTGAGATGCGGCCATCGGTCGGGTATAATAGCCAAGTTGGGCATGGCATGACAATAAGATAGTGACTGTGAATAACGGCAGTCGCTATGTTCGGTACATATTACCAGATAAGAGCGTAAAGGTCTAAGAGGTTTGATAGAGGGCAATAAGCAAAGAAAACAGCAGGAGACAGCACCACCGACCGGGCAGCACGCGATGGGCAGGTTCATCCGGCTCAATAGCGACGAGAACCCCTACGGCTGCTCTCTTAATGTGCAGGAGGCGCTTGGATCGTGCGACCTCTACTATTTGCCTGCCGACCCGGTATGCACCGACCTGCGCACCGCTCTGCGTGACTACACGGGGTTCGTGCCTGAGCGGATAGTGGTGGGCGCGGGCGCCACCGAATTGACCGAGCGGATGCTGCACGGATTCCTCGACCCTGGCGATGCGCTGATAACCTGCCCGCCGTCGCTACCCCAGCACAATCTGGCGGCATCCCGCGCTCGCATTACGCTGGTGCAGGTGCCGCGCCATGAAAACTTCGACATAGACCCCGACGCCATCCTGACCACCATGCGCCGCCAGACCAACATCAAGATGGTGGCCCTCTCCTCGCCGAATAACCCCACAGGCAACCCGGTCTCGCATACTTCGGTGGTGCAGTTGCTTCACACAGGTGTGTGGGTGATAGTGGATGAGACTTACTTCGAGTTCTCGGACCGCACAGTAGCGCCTCTGGTGGCGGAGTTTGATAACCTGGTGGTGCTGCGGTCGTTCGGCCCCTGGGCCGGGCTGCACGGCCTGCCTGTAGGTTACGCGCTCTGCTCGACCCGCGCAGCCGCCCGCCTGCAACGCCTCACGCCCCCTGGTGCGGTGAACAGAGCCGCCCAACTGGCCGCGATAGCCTCACTTGAGGATCGAGAAAACCTAATGCAGCGCGTGCGCCGCATCAGGCTTGAGCGTGGTCGCCTGTACCGCCAGCTACGCAAGCTAAACCTCCTGCAACCCTACCCCTCGGCGGCCAACTTCCTCCTGTGCCGGATGACGCGAGGCGAGGCAGGCATGGTGCAGCGCCATTTGCAAGCCGACGGCGTCCTGGTCAAGGCCATCTCCGACCGGTGGCTCTGCAACCACCTACGCATAGCCGTAGGCCGCCCCGAAGACACCAACACGCTGATCGCCAGCCTGAAGAAGTTGGCACAGCAACCCGTTCTCTAAAACGTAAAACGTAAGCTTTTACGTTTTACGTACTCCCATCCATGGAATCACAGGTAATCCTCTTCGCCTACCTGCTTGCGGGCGTGGTTGCTTTTGGGGCATATCGGGTGGGGGCGCTCTCGGCGGGCGGGGCAATCACTGCCTTCTTCGTGGGAGGCACGGTCTTTGGGTTTGGCGGGCTGGGGTGGGCTGC
>JBBSGN010000732.1:0-2231 GCA_038254085.1 Chloroflexia bacterium
CGGCCTGCTCTACTGCGCCGGTGAGGGTCACTTGCTGGTTGACATAGTGGTTGAGCGGGTTGGCGCTGCTCACTGAGAACCAGGGTGGTCCAAACTTCACGTTATACAGCGCCTTGCCCGAAGGATCCTGCAACATGAACCTTGTGTTCCCATTAACCGTGGCGGTGACAAGCTTGCCAGTGGTAGTAACTACGGACTCTGCCTCTTTTGCCCCTTTTGCAGCCTGCGCCGCCTGTGTGCCGTTGTTCGATTGCTGGTTGGCTTGCTTTGCCGATGTGGATGACGCTGCAACCGCAAATAGTGCGAGCATAAATAGGAGGGCACCGGCGGGCAACAGCCAGCGCACTGTAGGACGTGACATGATACTAACTCCTTGTTGAGCCTGGGTAATGAGCAGGCATATTGTATAAAACTGTGTTCGGGTGCGCCCACGTACCTGATTCACTATCAATAGCATAATGGCAAAAGTGAGCTGAGTCAATAGCTCAATAGTAGTAGTCTAGAGCAATGGGAAAGCAGGGGAAGACACGATTGCTCTTCATAAAGTCGGTTGGTCCCCGTAGTGTGCGGAAATGGTATCCGCAATAGGGATCCCGTCATGCAGCCTGGCTGTCACTTCTCGACTATGCTGGCATACCAGCATCACTATGTTGGCTTCCTCAATCTATCAACTCCTCTGGCGGCTTGCTCAACAGACACACCAACTTGCGCACACTCCGCAGCACACGCCTGTGGATAATGAAACTAGCCAATACAGATCCGTAGGGTCATGGCTTACTCTGAACACGTACGGCCAACCGCCAACCCGATTCCTTGCAACACTACCCTGTAAAGGGTATACTGAAGTAAGCCCGTCTATCGTAACAGAGGATAAGGGAACTTATTATGACTACCACTGTGGCGGCCCCAACCATGCACATGGTTTTGGACGATCAACAGACTGAAATCGATCTAGGCACGCTCCAGGGGCTTTGGACTGACGAGCAATACATCCGCCTCATCGAGCAGACCAAGCGCCTCATCGAGTTTACCGACGGCGTCCTCGAGGTCCTGCCCATGCCCACCAGCAAGCATCAACTGATTATAGGGTTTCTCTATCGCGTGCTTTATGCATTGATGGGGCAGCGCGGTGGCATCGTGACCTTCGCTGCACTCCCGCTACAAATCCGCCCCGGCAAGTACCGCGAGCCGGATATTCTCCTCTTGCTGGATCGCACTGATCCTCGTTTCCAGGACTCCTTTTGGCTAGGTGCTGATTTGGTTATTGAGGTCGTCAGCCCGCGTGATCCCAAGCGCGACACACGGACAAAACGGCGCGATTATGCAGAGGCGGGCATCCCCGAATATTGGATCGTGAACCCGTTGGACGAAACGATCACCGTGCTGACATTGCACGGCCCGGTCTACGTCGAGCATGGTCTCTTTCATCGGGGCGAACAGGCGACCTCGGTGCTGCTGGCCAGTCTTGCCGTAAGCGCCACCGATGTATTCGATGCAAACTGAGATAGCGCATACTGTGCGGAAACGGAAGTGACGCCCGTGGCGTGCGGAAAACCGTATCCAGGCCAGCGCGCCCGTCATGCAGCCTCAGGATGTTGGCGGTAGTAGTCATGGACTATTCCGCCTAGCACGTCCCTCCGGCGTACAGTACCCACCAAACGAGGTCCTGTTTCTATTGCTGGCATTAGGGGCGACACCAAGGGCACGGGGATCTGTTGGCCTATGCCTTGATGAGCCCGATGGTGGTTGTAATAGGAAATGTACTCCAGAAGCACTCGCCGCAGATGTCCCCCGCCTATAATCAACAGGTGGTCCAGGCACTCTTCTCGCACTGTCCTCACCCATCTTTCCGCGAACGCATTCGCGTTAGGTGCTCGGTAGGGTGTCCTCACGATTTCGATGCCTTCCGACTCGAACACTGTATCGAATGAAGAGGTGAACTTGGCATCTCGATCGTGGATCAAGAAGCGCATTCGTAGCTCCGAGTGCTGCTTGTCATGGATGTCCCACAGGTCCCAGGCTAGATTTCGTGCTTGCTGGGTGACCCACTCTGCTGTTGGATGAGCCGTGCAACCTGCGAAATGTACTCGACGAGTGCCCAGCTGTAGGGTAAGAACCGTGCGCCTTGGCATATTGCTATGCCAGGTTTCACCGAACTCCCCTCCGAACCGGACTTACACCTTTTAGCGTATCCGGCTCTCCAGTTTCCCTTAGCTTCTTCTCTTTATATC
>JBBSGN010000733.1:0-2224 GCA_038254085.1 Chloroflexia bacterium
AGAGGTCGTAGAGCAGCAAGGGGATGTCAAGTATGACGTGGCATGGACCACGCTGGGCCAGTATCTTGACTACATTGTAGCGCGCGGCGTGTCGTGTAACGTGGCCTCGTTCGTGGGAGCGGCCACCGTGCGAATACACGAGCTAGGATATGAGGACCGGCCTCCCACGCCGCCGGAGCTTGACCGTATGCGCGCACTTGTGCGCCAGGCGATGGAGGAGGGTGCGGTCGGGCTGGCTTCGGCGCTCATCTATGTGCCTGCCACCTTCGCAAGCACCGAGGAGCTGATCGAGCTGGCTAAGGTCGTGGCTGAATACGGAGGGCTGTACATATCGCATCTGCGCAGCGAAGGCAATCGCTTGCTGGAGGCGGTTGACGAGCTGATCACAATCGCGCGCGAGGCCGGGGTAGCTGCCGAGCTGTACCACCTGAAAGCCACAGGCCAGGCCAACTGGCACAAGATGGAGCAGGTAATCGAGAAGATGGAGACCGCGAACGCTGAAGGACTGCGTATCACAGCCGATATGTACACCTACACGGCAGGGGCTACGGGGCTGGACGCTGCCATGCCTCCATGGGTCCAGGAGGGCGGGCACAAAGCCTGGGTAGCTCGGCTCAAAGACGCTGAAACGCGCAAGCGGGTGGCGCGAGAGATCGTCACGCCAACCGACGAGTGGGAGAACCTCTATATACAGGCCGGCTCGCCGGAGAACGTAATGTTGGTGGCTTTCAAGAATGAGGAACTTAAGTCGCTCGCCGGGAGGACGCTTGTGGAGGTAGCTGCCATGCGCGGCAAGTCGCCAGCGGAGACCATTATAGACCTCGTGATCGAGGACGACAGCCGCGTTGGCACCGTCTATTTCTTGATGTCGGAGGAGAACGTGCGCCAGCAGATAGCTTTACCCTGGGTGAGTTTCGGCTCAGATGCCGCTTCGATGGCCCCGGAAGGAGTATTCCTCAAATCGAGCACGCACCCGCGCGCCTACGGCAACTTCGCCCGCCTCCTAGCCAAATATGTGCGCGAAGAGAAGATTGTCAAGCTCGAAGACGCTGTAAAGCGATTGACATCGCTCCCGGCAACAAACCTCAAGCTGCACAACCGTGGTCGCCTTGAGCCTGGCTACTACGCCGACCTGGCGATCTTCGACCCTGCCAAGGTCCAGGACCATGCGACCTTCGAAGACCCGCAACGCTACGCTACGGGTATGGTCCATGTTTTCGTCAACGGCGTGCAAGTTCTCAAGGACGGAGAGCATACGGGAGCCACGCCCGGCAGGGTGGTGCGCGGACCTGGAATGAGAAGGTAAAGTTATGCTGTTTGGCGCATTTGGAGGCGAGAAATGAGCGATCTCTTACTGGGCATAGATATAGGCACATCCAGCTCCAAGGGCGTGTTGGCACGACCCGACGGAGAGGTTGTGGCGACCGCGACGCGGCCACACGACCTCTCGCTGCCGAAGCCAGGTTGGGCCGAACACGATGCCGAGACCGTCTGGTGGGCAGATTTCACAGCTATTTGTGCTGATCTCCTACGGAGCGCAGACGGACCCATAGCCGCAGTCTGCGTGAGCGGTATAGGGCCATGTCTGTTGCCCGCCGATGCCGAGGGCCGACCTCTGCGTCCCGCCATACTTTACGGCATTGATACGAGGGCAACCCGCGAGATAGAGGAACTGACCGAGCGCTACGGCGCGGACCGTATACTTTCGCGCGGTGGCTCGCTCCTCACGAGCCAGGCAGCAGGTCCAAAGTTAGCCTGGCTGCGTCGCAATGAGCCAGAAGTGTGGGCGCGCACCCGCCACATGTTCATGGCAAGCTCCTTCATCGTCTACCGGCTAACCGGCGAATACGTGCTGGACCATCACTCGGCCAGCCAATGCGATCCGCTCTACGACTTGCAAGAGAATCGCTGGATAGAAGAGTGGGCAGAAGAGATCGCTCCCGGACTGCCCCTGCCTCGTCTGCTATGGCCCGCCGAGGTGGCTGGAACCGTTTCGCCTGCCGCTGCCCAGGCTACAGGTATCCCCGCCGGGACGCCGGTGGTCGCGGGAACGATAGACGCCTGGGCCGAGGCGGCAAGCGTGGGGGTGCTGGAACCGGGCGATCTGATGTTGATGTACGGGACGACCATGTTTTTAGTTGAAGTGGTAGCAAAGCCGCAACCGCACCCTGGCCTATGGAACACGGCGGGCGTCTTCCCGGGCACCTACAGCCTGGCCGCGGGA
>JBBSGN010000734.1:0-2223 GCA_038254085.1 Chloroflexia bacterium
CTGAGCGGGCGAAGCGATGAGCTATACGCCCGTGCAGCTGCTCCAATCTCTGCGACCAACGTCCTCCGGCGGCAAACAGTTGCTCGGTGATCTCTTCCTGAATCATTGTCCTGCTCCCTTCCTCTCCTCATCGGAAGGGTAACTCAGGAACGACCTAACTGATGCTGTAGGGGGAGCTTCTCGGAAACTCAGAAGGGCTGGGGCATCTCGCGCGTTTACTATGAAAATTCATAGCTTTATCAAAGGTCCTTCATAGGCTAGAGACTCAGAATGTAAAGTGACAGATAGCGGGGAACGCACCGAAAAATCATGGTGCAAGACAAACATAGCCAAGCACAACCTTTGGGTTGAAAGGAAACCGTACTATGATGAGGTACGACCTGCAGAGCACCTCTCCACAGGGGGGCGCGAGGCAAATGCTCCACTTTGCGGAAGAACAAATACGCGCATGTGGACCTCGTGTAATTAATGAGCTGCGCACGGGCAAACCATCAGGCATAAGGATCATACTCCCTGTGCTGGCTTTGATCTTCATTCTAACCGGTTGTGGGGGCGACGGTGGTGCCGCAGACACTACTACTTCCGCACCATCTTCGTCGTCCTCGTCGACATCGGCGGCGGGGAGCGTGTTCGTGATCGTAATGGAGAATCGCAACTACGATCAGGCGCTGGCAGCGCCATACACGGCTTCGCTGGCGTCGCAGTACGCTGTTGCCAACGACTACCACGCGGTTGGACATCCGAGTGGTCCGAACTACCTGGCGCTCACCTCAGGGAGCACATGGGGCATGGATATGTCTACAGGTGATAAGTATCGCGAGCTCCCAAGCGGCGAAGACATAGGCAGCGAGCTTACCTCGGCCGGTGTCCCGTGGAAAGCCTATATGGAGGACATGGGTCCCGACGGATGCTTCGACACTTCGGGGTCCTATGGGCTGAATCACAACCCCTTCGCCTGGTATGGTGGGCAGTGCCCATCCAACGTGGTGGATTTTTCGCAACTCGATACGGACCTCGCAGGGGATACACCCAACTTCGTCTGGATTACCCCGAACAATTGTAACGACACTGATAAGTGTGGTGTGAGCACAGGAGATCAGTGGCTGGGGGAGGAGGTGCCCAAGATCATGGACTCGGCCGCGTGGAAGGACAACGGGGTACTCTACATCGTGTGGGATGAAGATGATGATAAGAAATCTACTATCAACCGAGTTCCCCTTATCGTGGTGGCTCCCAACCTGAAGAGTCACCAGACGGACGTCCACTACGATCACTACTCACTGCTTGCCACGATTGAGGACCGGCTGGGCGTCGAGCGCCTGGGGGAGTCCGTCAATGCGCAGCCGATCGAGGATCTCTCCTAGAAGAAGAGGAGGTACAGATCAACCACGTGCATCGTGGTGGCGTAGGTTCTTTGGGTCCGGCGGCGACTTTTACAAGAGCCTGGTTAGCCTTCTCGGAAAACGCAAAGATACGGCATCTCAAAGGAGAGGTGTATTCGTGTTAGCCCGGATACGGCAGTTGCGCACGTTCTTTGTCAGCTACGCGAAATTCTCCGTGGTAGGCCTCACCAACGTGGTTGTGGACTACGGCATGCTGAACCTGCTGCTCTTGCTCTTTCCAACCAGGGACCTCAACCATCTTGCGACCTACAACCTAGTGGCCCTGGTCCTGGCCAACACTAACAGCTATTTTTGGAATACACGCTGGACGTTCAGGAGTCGTGCCCGGCACGATCACAGACAGAAAGCGATGTTCGCCGCACAAGCACTGCTGAACGTTGGGGTATCCAGCGTGGTGCTCTGGCTAGCAGCGAGGTTACTATTTACCTATGCAGCACTACCATCGATCGTCGTGGGAGACTTGGCCAAGATACTCTCCAGTGTGGTAGCGACGACCCTGAGCTTCCTAATCTTGCGCTGTCTAGTGTTTAGGGACATAAAGACATAAAGAACTCGTTATTCACATCCATCTGAGTTTCCGAGAAAAATATTTGTCGGTAATTCATCTTCCTGCATAAAATTGGCGCGTTCGGGGTGTACGGTTACTATCGCAGCCTCTCGACGCCCTTCCTCGGGGCTGTTTTGCCCTCCGAGCCAGCAAGATCGGTACTCCCGTCACTTGGGCTTGGTGCAACTTGTAACGCGGGCCGAATACTCATGCAGGGCGCTGCATAAATCGGGCGGACTGGTTTCCGAGAATATATCCCAGGGTGTTGAAAAA
>JBBSGN010000735.1:0-2222 GCA_038254085.1 Chloroflexia bacterium
CAATTCATCAATATTCCTTATCGAGATGGTTTAGTTCTGCGTAAGGATAACCGATGAATACCACCAGCGCCAGTCGTGTACTGACTTCTGCCACTTCCGCCTTTGGGTGCTGTTGTCTAGACTACGTGGGGAGTGAAGGTGGAGACTTACGGAGCCGGTAGGAGAAGTAGCGTTGAAGCTGACCGCTATAAACCCTCAACTATCTTTGGCTTCCTGGAGTGCATAGGCGATTGCCTGCTCCATGCTCATGGTTCTCCCCTCTACCCACGCCTCCACCCAGGTCGCCTCGTCAAGTTGACCCCGCGCAGTAGCCAGGCTCTCCTCATAGTCGGTGAGACCGAAAGGCCATAAGGGAGTGCCCATAACTTCACGAAGAGCTTGCGCTGCTCCCCAAAGGCGCGCAGCCCGTTCTACTATGCCTCGTAATGCGGCTATCGTCCCCAAATCAGCTAAACACATCGAGATGCCCAGCCTATCCCCTAACTCTCGGAACAGCGCCAGACTCTCCTTATAAAGGGGACCTGCACGCACATAATCCCCCTGGTCTTTGGCTGTGTTTCCGAGGTTGGCAAGCGAGATGGCGAGGGCCTGATTGTCCCCCAGCTCCCGCCTCATCGCCACGCTCTCCTCGAACAGCGAGGCTGCCGACTGGGGGTCACCCTGATCCCTAGCCACGACACCCAAGTGGTTGAGTGAGGCGGCGATTCCCCAGTTGTCTCCCAACTCTCGCTTTAGTGCCAAGCTCCCTTCATTTAGTGAGCGTGCGGAGACATGGTCGCCCCGATGATGAGCCACGACCGCTAGGTTGGTGAGCGAAGAAGCAATGCCTTGTTTATCCCCCAGTTCTCGGTATATTGCTAAGCTCTCTTTGCTATATAAGTTTGTGGCATCATAGTCCCCCTGGATCCACGCCAGCCACCCCGCTCCGACAAGTGCCTTCGCCTTTGCGGATGCTATAGAGGGCAATTTGGATATGACTGCCCGTGCCCCGGTGACGCCACCCCCTTTCCTCTCTGTCAAGGACAGCAGGGTGACTAACTGCTCCCGCCCTTCGCTTAAATGGCCGTGCGAATACCAAAAGCGCCATAAAGCTCCGGCTATTCGCAAGCCCATATCCGCATCCGTATTAGCATTGGCAGCCGCATTCTCTGTGTCCCGCACGTGGTCACTCATCTTCTCTCTAGACCAACCCAGGGCCGCCCGCAGATTATCGTACTCTTCCTCTAGGCATGCCAGCCACGTGGCCTGTTCCGGTCCGGTCAGTTGCGGCTCGGCCCCCTCAGCAAAGTCACGGAAATACTCAGCGTGCCGTCGCTGCAACTCCTCCCCTTCTCCCCTCTCCTCTAGCTTCTCCTGTGCGTACTCGTGTAGCGTCTCCAACATTAAGAAGCGCGGCTCACCGCCCACCCCTTCTAACTGTTGCAGCAGACTCTTGCCAACTAGCGCCTCCACGCAATCCAGCACATCCAAAGCCTGCTCCGGGCTCACGAAAGAAGGCTGGCCTGAGCCTCCGCTACACACCGGACCGCAAACTGCCTCTATAGCTTCGAGCGTGCAGCCGCCTGCAAACACCGACAGCCGTGTGAACAGCTTTTTCTCCGCATCATCCAATAGATGGTAGCTCCACTCAATTGCACACCGCAATGTGCGCTGGCGGTCAGGCAGATCTCCGGCTCCTCCCGTTAGTAGCTGCAAACTGCTGCTCAGACTGCGGCTCAACCTCTCCAACATGGCCTGAGGTGATAATAACTTGACGCGGGCGGCGGCCAGTTCGATAGCCAAGGGCAGCCCATCCAGGCGTTGGCATATCTCGACAACGGATAAGACGTTCTCGTTAGTGACCACAAAGTCTGGTCTGGCAGCCTGTGCCCGCTCGATAAAGAGGCGTACCGACTCGTAATGGGGCAGGACTTCGATGGGGGGTTGGTAATCCCCATTGGGAAGTGAGAGGGGAGGCACCTGGAAATGATGCTCCCCGTAGATACGCAGCACCACCCGGCTGGTCACCAGAGCCTTCATATTGGGGGCGGCCCCCAGCAACTCAGACACGAGTGCTGCCGCCTCCAATATCTGCTCAAAGTTATCGAGCACCAATAGAATCTGCTTATCTCGCAGATACGCTTTGAGCCTCTCAAGCAAGAGTTGTCTAGCCGCTTCGTGGACGCGCAGCGTTCTGGCGATTGCGGAGATCAGTGAGTTCGCGTCGGTAACGGGTGCTAAGG
>JBBSGN010000736.1:0-2222 GCA_038254085.1 Chloroflexia bacterium
GATTGACGAAGGAGCTTGCGCCGAGAGTAAATGGGTGAGTTGTCGCTCAGGTCCGTCTCGAACCACAAAATGGGCAAGGCTATCCGCAGAATAGAGAATCTGCGTCTAAGTAGACGGCGGGATGCTGCTCTGTTCCAATACGCAGGGTTTTTGGTACATCACCTCAAGAAGAGGTTTGCGCCTCTCCTTTTCACGCAATAACGAGTAGGTTTGGATGCTCCGAGATACTATGTGTCTTGAAGCACCGACGTTGTTTGTCGCGGATGTCATAATTTGATCAGCGGCTATTCTCCACTTCTATACGACTGGAGCCTTACTCAGCCAATGTGGCGCACGGCACACCAAAGGCATACCTAAGAAGGAGTAGCAAGTGTGAGCATCCTACTAATACAGCAAGTGGCACCGATCATCCCCTTCGTGGTTGTGTTCGCGGTGGTTTTGTTCGTTATATTCCTCCTGGGCAGCGCGGTGCGCATAGTCAAAGAGTACGAGCGGGGCGTCATCTTCAGGCTTGGTAGGGTACAAGGACAGGCTAAGGGGCCGGGGCTGATCTTCCTCGTCCCCATAGTGGACAAGATGGTTAAGGTGCAGCTCCGTACGGTTTCCATGGCCGTCCCTCCTCAGGAGGTTATAACTAGGGATAACGTGCCGGCCAAGGTGGATGCAGTACTTTACTTTAGGGTCATGGATCCCAATAGGAGCGTTCTAGAGGTAGAGAACTATATCCTTGCTACGAGCCAGATCAGCCAGACTACTTTGAGAAGCGTGCTGGGAAATAAAGACCTCGACGATCTACTGACCAACCGCGAGACCATAAACGAGGAGCTGCAGGTCATAATCGACGGGCACACCGAGCCTTGGGGGGTGAAGGTAAGTGCGGTCGAGGTTAAGGATGTCGGGATCCCTCAAGCAATGCAACGATCGATGGCGGGCCAGGCGGAAGCTGAGCGGGAGCGTAGAGCCAAGATCATCGCCGCCGAGGGTGAGTACCAGGCCTCTGAGCGCCTGAGACAAGCCGCCGACAGGTTGGAGACCCCCACAGCTTTGCAGCTTAGGCTCTTCCAGACTTTGACCGAGATCGCTAGCGAGAAGAACTCGACGATAATCCTCCCCGTTCCGATCGACCTCTTCGAACCTTACCTCAGGGCACAAAGCGGTAATGAGTCTTCCATGCACAGCGGTAACGGGTCTCCCGAACCGCCGCGTGTCACAGGCAAGGAGGAAGAGGAAGCTGAGCGTCTCTTACGCGAAGAGGCAGTTGGAGAGAGGCCGAAGGGGCAAGTATCCCCTAAAGCTTAAACGCACCCTCCCAGAGAGTTAATGCGGGAGCATAGTCAGCTTCTGCTCGGGAAGGTGGAAGCTACAAAAGACAAGGAGGTGCGCAAGATGTCTTTAAGGCCGTTCGGAGGTCGTGGTTTCTACGATCCGTACAGTGAAATGAACCGCTTGCTCGACGAGATGATGGGTGGTACAGTCGCTACAGCCCGTAGGTCAGGGCGTCAGCAGGGGGCGACTACCGAGTGGGCTCCGGCGATAGACGCGCTTACGAAGGACTCGGATCTGGTGATCCGGGCAGAACTCCCGGGCGTGAAGCAGGAGGACGTGGACATTTCTCTGCACGACAATGTGTTGACTATCTCCGGTGAACGCAGGACTGAGCAGGAGGAGGAGCGTGGCGACTATCACATTAGGGAGCGCCGCTACGGCTCGTTTAGGCGCAGCGTAGCTTTACCTGAGGGCATCGACGAGAGCAAGATAAGCGCCCGCTATGAGGATGGTGTCTTGGAAGTGAGCGTGCAGGGTGCTGCAGTAGCACGGGAGCCTAAGCGCATCCAGATACAGGGCCCGAGCGGTGAAAGCTCTGGTAGCGAGGGCTTAAGCAGCTAGGCTGGATGGCCAAGCTGATTAGAGCACTCAATAACTAGTCACTATTTATTACCCTGGCCTTATTCCCCCCTCCTATAAGGTAGGCCGGGCCTTTGGCTAAACCCCCAAAAACTACCTCTATTCACCAGATTGCCGACGAGGCTCATTCCCGGACACCTGGCTTCCTGTATAAAGGCTTCTCAGAAACTACGCTGACGATCCCATTAGTGGGTGATAGATTTTAGTGTCAAAATATGCAGGCCAGCCACTAAGCAAGTACGAAAGGGTATATCTCCATTGGAAGAAAGAATACGGTTGCTTTCCCTGGTGGACATATTCGAGCCGCTCTCCGAGGA
>JBBSGN010000737.1:0-2218 GCA_038254085.1 Chloroflexia bacterium
CGGTCAAGCAAACCCATGAGTCTCTCTCCTTCTGCTCGGCGTGGAGCGGGCGTATGCCGGCTAGTTGCCGCGCGAGTTCTTCGCAGAGTATATCGCCTCTATTCACCGAGCTGCCGAGAAGAGATATCCTCGGAAACTCGCTAGGGCTATGGGCAACGACAAAGCCCCCGGCTTGTTTACCGAGGGCTTCTACAGATATTCGGTTTTGTCTACCTCACTCGACGCCACTAACCACCACCTTAACCTCCTCCTCGCTCAGCGAATCAGCTTTTGCCTTAGAGAGTTCGCCTAGAGCCTTTACGCGTTCTCGCTGTATCAGCATCGCCTATGATCTAAGGGCCAATTTCGCTAGCTCAAACGCTCTCTTTGATTATGCTATATGTTATACCCGCGATAGCAACAAGTCAAACAAGCGGGGGCAGGATAGTTGCTCTTCGCAAGATTCCGACCCTCTATTCACCGAGCTGCCGAGAGGGTGTGTCTTCTCGGAAACTCAACTTACCCGCGAGGGGCGCTCTTCGGCTACGCTAGTCCAGATAACGTAGCCGAGCAAAAACCACGGCAGCCCCCAACCTGCTATCGCCAGTATGTTTGGTTCGTCTGTGATGATAATGAAGGGAAACATCACCAAGAAGGGGTAAACCCCTACAAGAAGCGGAGTGAATCGCTGCCAGCCACCCCAGCGTCTCGTACGGAGCACGGCGATGCCCACAAGCGTCATACCCACCGCCGTAATTACCGCACCAACCGGCTGCAGAATACTGTCATCTACAAGGATGGACGAGTGGATCTCTGCCAGCACGAAAACCACACGCCCGAGCAAGGCGATGCCCAAGGCAATCCCGCCTAACCACCCCGACACCGCGCCCGAGAATACAAGCCCGACCACGCCGAGCAAGAGTAGCAACTGAACGATAATCCAAGGCACTTGCAGAAGAGCGTACGCTACGGTATGCGGCCGGCCTATTGCTGAGGCCAGTACGCCGGTCACCAGCCAGCCAGCCCCACCTACAGCGCAGAGAGCCCCTGCTGTCCGAACCTTGCCAAGCATTCGGTTATGCCCCATACCACTACTCTGCACATTATCCATGAATTGCCTCCATCCCCTATGACGGCACCCGTTACTTCGCCACGCTACATAATATCTCAACTACATCGACAAACAATGAAGGTTGCAAAGCTGGAGAAAAACTTGCGGCTACCCTGGGATGGAGGTTGCCTCTATTCTCTATTCACCAGATTGCCGCTAAGGGTGTTCTCGGAAGCCCATACCCAACATCCTGCATAGACCCAGCCCTATGGCGCTAGAACCACACAGCCCCGGTCCGATTAGCATAGTACCCAACACTAGATGTGGTAGTGGTGAATAGAAACCCAAGATGCTGCATGGCCCCGGTCCTATAGGGGTATGTGACCGGGGCAGATGGGGCATCCCGAAGCGGACCGGGGGAGAGCCTTGAGAAGTACTTTAACCCTTCCTGCAACCTTTTTATCCTACTCCTTGTCTAAGCTGTTAGGCTTCATCAAAACAACCGAAGGGAGCAACAACGTGCCTATCGTCGGTCTACTTGTAACCATCATCCTCGTTATCGTCTTGCTCAAGATACTCGGCCTCTTTTAGCTTCGCGCTAGTAAGATGCGCTCTCCAGTAAGAAAAGCCGGAGCCCTGAGAAGGTCATCCCCCTCTTAGGATGAAGACTATTATCTCCACAGGCGTACGGTAGCAAGGAAAAGGTCCAGCGGCCTTCGTACGGGGACTCCCATAACTACTTCATCGCTTCTTCAACGCCTGTGATTGTGACGGTGAAGACACCGTAATCAGCATCAGCAGCGGCTATCCAACCCTTCCTCTCTAGATACTCCGCTATCGCCTTAAACCCTTCCAAATCGACCATGTCTGCTCGTCCCATGACGCGGGCCTGGGTTACGTACGCTTCGGGCCTGCCGTGGGCTTCTACGGCAGCCGCCTGCAAGACCCGGCGTGCTGTCTCTCGTGGTACTTCCTTACCTGCTCCGTCCATGAGGCCGGTGTTGCCCCCCCTATCTCCGAAGTGCTCCTTGTTGTTAACCGAGCATCCTACGCTATCAGGGGGATGGTGGTCGGCGTAAGATGAAAGGGCCGGAGCCCCGTAGGACCCCGGCCCGGTTGATGCTGTTAGTCTCCTATACTCCGGTAGGTATCTGTGTCGGGGTCGAACTCGACGACGCCCTCCGCGTC
>JBBSGN010000738.1:0-2210 GCA_038254085.1 Chloroflexia bacterium
GAGGTATATCTCCCGCAACGAGTGGAGCGGGGAGTCTCCGTACTTCAGGCGCATAAGAGTTATGGTGGCTGCGATTTCCAGAGAGTAGAAGACAAGGCAGGCGAGAATTGCTCCGGAGACGAAGCCAGAATTGAAAGATCCGGATAGGAGTAAGGGGTCGGAGAAGAGGCTAAAGACGTAACCGGCAACCAGCAACGCCAGGGTATGGTATGAAGCGACGAAGCCAGTACGTAACCTGTCTCTGTAGAAGAAAGACGGCGAGGCTACAATCACCGCCCAGAAGGGACCGAGCAAGATCAGCGCTGTAAGGTAGGCAGCATCGACCATCAGAGCCGTGCCACGACCGAATACCAACGCCGGGAAACGATAGGATACAGCACAGGTCATGGTCAACACGAAGCAAGCTAGCAGTGCATCGAACTTTGTGGGCAACCCCAAGAAGGCCACCCAGGACACCATCGCCGCAGCGGCGGCGATGCAAAGACCGTAAACGTAGCCGCTAACGCACAAGGACCCGTTCTTTTCGGTCAAGGCTGACTTGCCTCCCGGAAAGCTCTAAAAATTAGCGTAAGACTCTCCATAACTAGAGCATCATAAGATAAACCGAGCCTCCTGTAAAGGAGCACATACGATTATCTCACGGCGTTCCAGCCGCGTCGGAAAGTAACTATATACACAGACTATACGGTCGCGTGAATCATCTGGTTACCAGGCTCGTCCGCTAGGCATCATCTTATTCTCACCTCCTCCAGTTTCGAGTCCGTACATTGCGGGGCGTTTATTGTTGGCTTACCAGGCCCTTCCAGACGGCATCATCTTGAGCGCACCTCCCTTGACTCTTTGGGGGATCAACAAGAGCGTGTCTTCTACAGCGTGATCTACCAGGCTCGTCCGCTAGGCATCATGTCTGTCTCACCTCCCTCCTGAGGTCTCGCGGCAGCCTCGCTCGCGTAGCGAGGCGCTTGCACACACAATTATGAACTATCTGATCCGTTGGCAAGCGTAATTCGGAAAAATAGTCGATAGTAGAAATAAAGTGGACAATCGCCCGCCTCCGTCAGCGGGCGAGGAACCTAAGGTCAGCCTACGAGAAGCTCGGGGTCGTGGCCGGGGAGTCCGACCCGGCGGGTTTCGCGCTGGACCTCCTCTCACGCGAGAGTCTGCAGGTAATCGCCGACGACACCGCAGAGCGCGCCAACCGCGACGCACGGATCTGCCGGGCGTGGGACGAGCAGAAGGGGCGGGACCCGGAGGGAAGCGCCGGTTACTACCGTGAGAAGTTGCTAGAAGTGAGCGAACGGTACGACGGCTAGAGGACCGCCAGAGCAGGCTGTAATGTAGTCGGGCCGCCGTGGTTCAGCGCGTCACGCGGCGGCCTTTATCCTACTTGTGATTCAGGCACTAAGCTTGAGGATAGTGTTCATCGCCCAGTTATTCCAGAGTCCTACCTTCGGTTTGCGAAGAAGATTTCCTGGCTTGCTTCTTTGCCTCTCCGAGCGCGATAATATTGTCTAGCTGTCGGTCCCTTTCATGGTCCGTCACGTACCAGTCTTCCACCAGGTACTCGACCAACTGTATGAGCATGGTCGCCTCCGTGGGGTCTACCTCCACTATTACGTTAATATCCTTCTCCATGTGCGCGCCGATGTTTCCCACACTGCGCACTGCGTCTATAGCCTGCCAAGTTTTCGGTGCCACCTTGTCACGGATGGCTTCTATCTCATCTTGGAGGCGGCCCTTCTTGACGCTCCAGAAATCGCGGACCATCCCTTGCAGGCATCGCCGCGCCAACGTAGCGGACGCCTTCGGGCTCAAGTCGCGTATCAAGCAGGCTTCCTCATAATCATCTCGGACCGGTTTTGGTACGTAGTCCGGATACATCTTAGCTTCCGATGCCGGTATTAACTGCCAAGCTGCCAGCGGCGGAAATTCGGACGGTAAATAGCTGCCCATGGAGGGGTTCATCATGGCTTTGAAGAGTAGTACAGAAAGCGTAAACTCTTTGCACTCTGGGTTCGGGCAGACGACGAACACAGAGATTGCCATTACCCCGCCATGGGCATTATCATATCCCAACCCTACGTTGCCGACTTGACGGTGCGACGCGGTGATTGTAGTGCTCCTACCGCAATAAGGACAATCCCTGGGGAAGTTGTCACTGAGTTGACCGCCACGGTCGAGCCAGTGGCTGATGCTGCCTATGTTGCTAC
>JBBSGN010000739.1:0-2207 GCA_038254085.1 Chloroflexia bacterium
GCCTGCATGACATTTCCCGCCTTTCGGGGGTCCTCGTCTTGCAACAACCGGCCTAAGACGGTGGGGATAATTTGCCATGAGACGCCGAATCTGTCTTTCAGCCAGCCGCATCGCCCTTTTTCGCCGCCTTCTGACAGCTTCTCCCACAGCTCGTCTACTTCTTCCTGCGTCTCGCAGTTTACGAAGAGGGATATATACCGTCAGCGAAGGTGAAGTGCGGCCCTCCGTTCAGCGCCGCAAACTCCTGCCCGGCAAGCAGGAATGACGCGCCCATTACTGTCCCAGCAGGAAGTGGTCCTCCTTCACTATAACGGCTCATGCTCAGGACCTTTGAGTTTTTAAAAGCGGAAACATAGAAATTCACAGCCTCTTCTGCTTGATCGTTGAACGCCAAGAATGTAATAATTTTTTGCATGGTGTCTCCTTAAGCCCTAAAGGGTTCATCGAGGCGCTCATACCCATCATACCCATCGTTCCAGTGGTGTACGTCCAATCAGACAATGGATAGATGGGTATGATGGGTATGATGGGTAGAACCGCCAAACTATCGCTTCGTGTTCGCTTCTATCTGCGCACGCTGCCGCTCCTCTTGCTGCCTGAGTTCGGGCGTGAGCGCGGGCCCGAAGTCGTCCGCCTCGAACACCGGGCGAATCTCAATCTCCACGCCGCCACCAAAAGGCGCGCGCTTGAGCCACTCAACCGCCTCTTCCATGGACCGGACTTGCCAGATCCAGTAGCCTGCGATCAGCTCCTTGGTCTCGGCGAAGGGTCCATCTATCACGGTCTTCTGGTCCCCCGAGAACCGGACACGCTTCCCCTTGGAACTAGGGTGGAGGCCGTCGGCTGCCAGCAGCACTCCGGCCTTCGCCAGATCTTCGTTGTACTTCCCCATCTCGGCGAGAATCTTCTCGTCCGGGAGAACGCCCGCCTCGCTCTGCTCGTTCTCTTTCACCAGTACCATCACTCTCATTGTCGTGTCTCCTTTTGGTTGTGGGTTGGAATTGGGTTGGGAGCCGGGCCTCCGGGCTGATCCGCCCCGGTGCGAAGCCTTGCCCTATTAACACGTCGAACGAGGCTCCGCGAAATCGACATCAGGCATCCAAAACCCCTAATGAGGTGGCCAACAATAGAGTCGCCTGGATTCGTGACATAAGCCGCTTTTTCACCAGGCTCGATTGCCGACGAGCATGATTCGTAGTGCGCAAAGTTGGTCCGACAAATGAGGTAACATTCGCCTCCCTGAGGGCGGGACATTGATCTGCTATCGCCTACTTACACCGCCTGCACCTCCTCTATCGGGCGGGCCTTGCGAACGTGCGAGTTGAGCGTGGTGAGGATGCTGAGGAAGGCCAGCACGCCCAGGTATACCAGCACGGTGTTGGTCGTGCCTATATACTTCAGCAGGATGCCGGATAGGGCTGCGCCCAGAGGCTGGAAGCCGAAAGCCAGCAGGCGGAAGGTGCTGTTCACGCGGCCCTGGAGCCGGTCGGGGATTAGGGCCAGCCGGTAGCTGAACTGCACCACATTGTAGATAGGGCTGATCATCCAGGACAGCCCCGTGATGATGCCAAGCACGATGAAGTTGGGCGCGACCAGGTAGAGCGCGTACAGGACCGTCCCTATCCACCCGACCGTGATAATCACCTGTCCGAAGGTGAAGCGCTTCTGAATCTGCCCTCCCAGCAGCGCACCGACTATGCCGCCCAACGCGGCGATGCTGACCATGAAGCCTATCTCGGTGTCGGTTGCGCCCAGGCTCTTGGCTATTACTATCAGTATGAGAAAGGTGCCTGCACTCACGAAGTTGAGGCCGCCCGTAAGGAAGGCCATGAACCGGATAAGCGGGTGATGCCATAGCCAGGCTAGGCCCTCTCTTATCTCCTGCAAAAGGTGGCGCTCCTCCTGTGGTCGCTCGCCCTGGAACCGCGTGCGGATGAACGCGAGTGAGGCGACAGATACGCCAAAGGAGACCGCGTCCAGAATAAAGGGGAAGGCGTGGCTGACGTTCTGGAACAGGAAAGTGCCCAATGGCGGGCCGGCCAGGTTAGCCGCGATGCCCCCGCCCTCGTTCTGCGCGCTGGCCTGGGGGAGCTGTCGCTTGTCCACCACGCGGGGCAGGGCCGCCGTCTCGGCTATATTGAAGAAGACGAAGAACGTGCCCTCGATAAAGGCGTTGATCAGGAGTTGCCAGATCGTCAAGCTGCCGA
>JBBSGN010000740.1:0-2197 GCA_038254085.1 Chloroflexia bacterium
CAGTGGGAGCGACGCTTCGTCGAGGCGGTGTCCCAACTGAAAGTGGGCGACCCAATGGATAGAGAGAACCAGATCGGACCAATGGCACGGGGCGACCTGCGCGACGCTCTCGACCGTCAGGTGAAAGCCTCGGTAAAGCAGGGGGCGAAGGTGGCCCTTGGCGGCGGGCCGCTCCCCGGTCGAGGCTATTTTTATGCGCCTACCGTACTGACCAATGTGACCCTCGATATGCCGGTCTTTCGTGAGGAGACCTTCGGGCCTGTAGCGCCGGTGTTGCGAGTAAACAGCGTGCAAGAGGCAATAGAAGTCGCCAACGACACCGTGTTCGGGCTGGGGGCCAGCCTATGGACGCAGGACCTGGACCAAGCGCGGGAGCTGGCTCGACACATCCAGTCGGGGGCCGTTTTCATCAACGGCATGGTGGCCTCGGACCCCAGGCTGCCGTTCGGCGGCGTCAAGCGCAGCGGCTATGGCCGCGAACTGTCCGAGTTCGGCATACGCGAGTTCGTCAACATACAGACCGTGTGGATCGGCCCCGCCGAGGGCACGCAACCCGCCCGCAACGCTGAATAGTCGGTGGTCGGCGATCGATGATCGGTAGTCGGTAGTCGGTCGTCCTTCGTCATAAAAGCAAACCCATGCAACCCGCCCAAATGCGAATTGAAGACGTGTTCGGCGACCTGCCTACACTGGAAACCGACCGTCTCATGCTGCGTAAGATAAGCATGGACGACGCGGCGGATATGTTCGAGTACGCCTCTGACCCCGAAATAGCCAGGTACGTGACCTGGGACGCCCAGAAGTCTATCGAGGACAGCAAGGCGTTTATAAGCTGGGTGCTGGAGCAATACGCCAATGGCCAGGTCGCGCCCTGGGGCGTGGTCCTCAAGGAGAACGGCAAGCTGATTGGCACCTGCGACTTCGTCTATTGGAATACCAACCATGCCCGCGCCGAGGTAGGCTATGCCATGTCCCGGCAGTACTGGGGTCAGGGCCTCACGCCCGAAGCGGTGCGCGCCATACTGGCCTTCGGCTTCGACAAGATGCGGCTCAACCGCATAGAGGCCCGATGCAATGTGCCCAACACAGCCTCGGCCCGCGTCATGGAGAAGGTCGGTATGCAGTTCGAGGGCATCCTGCGCCAACAGATGTTCACGAAAGGCAACTACGACGACCTGAAGATGTACTCTATCCTCAGGAGCGAGTGGGACTCGTAAAACGTGAAACGTAATGGGTTCACCTTACGTTTCACGTTTTACGTTTTACGAGTCTACCACAGCCTCAGCACTCCGAACTTCTCCACATACTCGCCTTCCGTGCGGGCTTGCTTGGCGGCGGCTTTATCGAGATCGCGCATCCAGTCGAGGTTTTGGCTGCCTTCGGGGAACTGGCTGGCGTGGGCGAGGCCAGCGGCTACTTTCTTGTCATATACGCCGGTCACGTCCACGAAGACCGAGGGTTGGGCTGGGCTGAAGAGGAAAGCGCGTTTGATGTCGACGACCCGATTTTCCTTTAGCTGGTCGGGCTTGTATAGGCGCATCTTGGAGGGCATGAGCGCATCTATAGCGGCCCTGCCTGCGGCGCGGTGGTCGGGGTGGACTTGGCCCAACCAGGACGGGTCGAAGGTGAAGAGAGTGTCGGGCTGCCACTTGCGATAATACAGAGCTATCTGCGCTCGCAACTCGATGGTAGGCTCAAGCTCGCCGTCGTGGTGGTCTAAAGTGACCACCTCTTGCGCGCCGAGCAGCCTTGCGCCGTTCCGCGCCTCCCGGCGGCGTATCTCGGCAAGCTGTTCGTGGGTAACGTTTTCGTCCTGCGTGCCCAGGTCGCCCAGAGTGCAAATCAACTCGCGTATCTCTACGCCGCGCGCGGTCAGCATAGCAATAGCGCCACCTATCATAGTCTCCATGTCATCCGCATGGGCGCACACGACGATGGCTCGCTTTACCTCGTCAAAGGCCTCTATACCGCCGGGGGACTGCTTGTCTGTATCCAACTCTATGCTCCTTCTCGAAACGCTCCATCTTCGCCTGCCGGCCTGGGCTGTCTTCTTTCCTATTATATTTCATCTCGGGTTTGGCCGCAGGTCAGGGTCTATTCGTTTTCCGGCAACGGCCTTGAAAGATAGCGATAAGGGCAGAGGGGGGGGGGTATTATCGCCCCCCCCCGGAATTTTTTTGTGTGGGGGGGGTTTTGG
>JBBSGN010000741.1:0-2195 GCA_038254085.1 Chloroflexia bacterium
CAAGAGAGGATTCGTGCTGCTTCCCCGCAGGTGGGTAGTGGAGCGCAGCTTTGGCTGGGCAGCACGGTTCCGCAGGCTGGCCCGCGACTACGAACGCCTGCCTGAGAAGCTCGCTGGTTTTCACTTCCTTGCCTTTGCTATGCTCTTGGCTGCTAACTTCATTCAACTGCTCACTCAAAGTTCATAACAGGCTCTAGGCTTTTGCGAAGAAGGCCGACATCGGCAACAGGCAAAAGAGTATTGCCTAACGGAGCCGAGAAGAGAACATTTGCACCAAGCACAACTCCAAAGGAAGACATCGATTCCTTCCGTCGTATTAATCGTAATCGCCCATTTCTTCGCCCAACCGGGTTAGCTCAGCCAACGCTCGGCGGCGCTGAGCATCGCGCTTATGTTTGTATACGATGAGGTCTTCGAAGTTGATCCGCCGGTGTTTACCCGTCTTAGTAAAGGGAATCCGGTTCTCTTCCAGGAGCTTTACCAGAAATGGGCGCGAAACGTTGAGAATATCTGCGGCCTGCTGAGTGGTGAGCATTTGATTGCGAGATACAAGCATGACGGCACGGCCCTGGGACATATCGTGAACCACTTGCTTCAACAATTGGAAAAGCGATTCGGGAAGCTCGATCTCCTCCCCATTTGGACCAAGCACCTTTGGATTCTTGGGTTGCTGTGCCTGCAAGACATCATCGAGCATACGGAGTACATATTGCTCATCAGGGGCAGCACTGATTGGGTCAAGCACAGATGAGAATGCCATAGGTAGTTTCTCCTTTCTAGCCTATGACCATACAATACCATGAAATCGAAATAAACGCAATAATCGAAACAGAAGAAACGATTATTTGCAACCTGGTGCCTGAGAAAGGAACACAAATCGGAAGTTTGATCTACTACTCATAATCCCAGGGCTCATACTGCACATTGATCACTGTATCCCCGTCCAACTCCCCCCTTTGGACCGCTCATAGAGCTCGTTGAGACGATGGTGCCCACCCATCACCCGTAGCCCTCGTGCCGGATTAGTGGGATCTTCATCGCCAACAAAGTAGGGCTCGCCTCGGATGGGATCGTCAGGGTCATATTGGAGTAGCACTTCCGTGGATCGTATGGCTTGAGCTTTGGCCTGATCCGGATCGATGCCATGCTTAGCTAGCCTGTGCTCAAGATCCCTGATTCTTATATGGAAGAACCTCGGCGTGCCCAAATCATCACCCTCCCCAGACTTATCCTGGTATGCTAGGCGACGACTTTAGGCTCCTGTTGTGCGAGAGACCTCAGAGTCTTCTTACTGGAGTCAGACATATCAGAGTTACCTATCATCTCCTCGATGGCTTCTAGTGCCCGCCTCGCCTTGGCAGTCCCAATATTGGAGATTGCCGTCAGAATACGCTTCTGCACCTCAAAGTGCTCCTTGGGAAATCGCCTGATAAAGTGCCGCAGGCTATCCTCTGCGCCCAGCCGACCTAAGGCCAGTGCTGCATCGCATCGAACATAGAGAGCAGGATCCTTCAAGAACGCCTCAATTAGCTCAGGTACCGCTCCCGATCTTCCGAGATAACCAAGCCCGCTTGCAGCGGTGGCTCGAATGTAGGGACTCCCATGCCTAAGTGCTTCCAGCAAAGGGGCAAGTGCCCGTTCATCCTTAGAGCCACCTAGAAATAGTGCGGCGTTAGGAAAACTACTGCTTACGTCAGAGGCTTTCATGTTGTCACGCAAGAACGTGATTGCTTCCTTGATGCTGTGGAAAGTATTCATAGCGATTCCTTTTTGATCTTTGTAACCCAGAAGGCTGTTAGCGCTTAGCGGCAACCTGTCGTGGCTACTTTGGTCATCTGTGCGTGTGAAGACCGATCAATAACTGTGGATTGGGAAATCAGTCAATTCGCAAGCCTGCGTGTCAGTTCCGAGAATCAGCATTCTGTGTCGGCATATCTACGACTCCAGTTCAGCCTCCAACTCGGCAATAGTCGGCAGGTTCCTCTGCAAGGCTTCGGGCAGCTGCTCCGTGTGGTACACAGCTACTCCCATCGGCTTATGCACATCTTGCAACGCATATTCTACCACCACCTGGTTTGGACTTGCATGGAAAAAGTGGACATGAGAAAGACTCTAATCCACAATTAGAGAAGGAGGAACAAAATCATGTCCAAAACGATGTCCACAGCGACCAGAATGACAACAACGTCCAACGG
>JBBSGN010000742.1:0-2194 GCA_038254085.1 Chloroflexia bacterium
ATACTCCTATTATACCACTTTTTATACCACTTTCTTCAAGACTTGACAAGAAAGGAGAGAGGGGCATTTCCTCCCCATTGCATAAGCAAGGGGTCTCCATGCCTCCTAATATTTGATGATCTGCGCCTAAGCACCCTTTCGTCGAACTTGTCAAGCTCTTCTTCCAGGCCCTCAAGGGCACGAAAATAGCTGTCAAGGTGCAAGTCCAACAAACTGGCCACGAAATCGGACGCGGCCAGTTGTCCGACCTTGCTGTCACCCCTGATCTGGTCGTTGAAGCCTTGCAGTAGGCGGGTGTTTTCGCGCTCCAAGGTCATCACATAATCGCGTCCGGCAACCATATCCAGGTGGACCGGCACATAGAGGCCCTCTATATCCGACACGCCTATCACCCTGAGGTGGAAATAATCGCCGTAGTTCTCAAGGTCGGGGCGCTCGTGCTTCTCGATTAAATCGCGGACAGCTTCCTTGCTGAGACCAAACAACGAAGCAACTTCTCTTATTTCGGCCTCGTCCTCGCCCCGTATGTCCACCCAAAGAAGCTGATCCCTATCCAGATTAGAGATGGTTGATTTATCTAGGGGGACTTCGCGGTCATTCCCGTTAGCATCGTAAAGATAGGTCCTCACTGTCACATCAATACCTCAAATTATCCCAGGGTCCCAGGGCTATAGCTCTAACTCTCCCTGGTCCGATGTTTCAATCTCGGCTTCGGCCTCTAGCTCGACGACAAGCCTTTCTGGGCGCACTGCGTTCTGTGTTGCTTCTGCCAGGGTGTAACCGCTGTTGCGTAGGTAGCTGAGTATTGGGATGTCGCTGGCTAAATAGAAATGCAAGAAGCGTGCCTGAGCGCGCTCGAACTCGCTCCTCCCGCCGCCAGGCGCGGGCTCCGAAGAGGGAGTCGGCAGGCCCATGGCGCGCAAGTGTCCAACTAGCTGATCGAACTCTTCCTCCAGTCCTTGAGCGCGGGTATCTTTATCGTCTTTTGAGACCAACCGCAAATGCAGTGAGGATCCCAACGTATGAAGCGTATAAAACAAGCTATCCTCAAGGTCCTGAACGCGGGGGTCTTCACTCCATGCGCTCCATGCGCGACCCTCGCCGCCGGCAAGGCTATAGCGTAACGCGCCAACCAGGTTCCGCACCACCAGCAATATTCGCAGAAACGAGCGCTCTATGTCGATTGGGTGGCTGTAGTGCATAATGGGCAGACGGCTGTGGGCTTCGGCCAGGAAGAGCATTTCGAGGTTAACCGTGCGTAAAAGCTCGGCCAAAGCCTCGAAGTTGTCGCTGCGTAGATAGCGCGCCAATAAGGGCAGGCCGCTCACTTGCCCGGCGGTCTCCTCGTTTAACAGGACCGCCAACACGCGTGTGCGCTGGAAGACCGGATAGACCTCCAGTACATAGGCTATGCTCATAGAAAGGACCGCGATTCCGCCGAACCCCTCCACTACAGATGCAATCCGTAGAAGGGGATGCACCGGCGGAAGTCGCCATAGCCGATAGTGCCAAGCGTTACCCCGCTGAAATAAAAAGCGTCAGCCCAGTTGAGCGCAAGAGACTGGTCTGGGCTACGAAAAGCGCCTGGCGTGGTTATCCAGGCAGCGTAAATCAGCCCGAAGGCAACCAGCAGTCCCAGTATCCATGCACCCACCAGCACAACGATCATGAACGGTACGGCAAGGCCCAGCAAGCGGTGACAACTTCGACCGCGAAGCCCGCGCGCCGCTAATCGCAGTACGTACCATACAACCGTTTGTAAGCGGCTGCTGAACGGGCTTTCGGCCTGGGGGTGCAGCACCGAGACGAACACGTCGAATACGACCAGGCATATGAGTAAAACTCCTACCAGTGTAGCGACTATCTGAAGGGCCATGCGTACCTTGTTCCTTTTTTGTGAACATCAGCAGCAGGTATGCTGGAAATATACCAGTCCGTGTCAGTTCTCCTTGACAGCATCATAACATTTTAGCGAATGCTTGCGAGGGTTTGTTCGGCATAGTGGCACGCACTATGCCATTAGTATTCCATTGATTCCATTGGACAGTGCAATCAAAGCAGATAGCAGGCCCTGTGTCGAAAGTGTTGAGGGGCCTGTAGGGGCCGTTAGCCGAACACCCCCGACAATCCAACCATACAAACGCTTAAACAACACCAACAAAAAAAGGATACCAACGCAGAAAGTCAGGTACAT
>JBBSGN010000743.1:0-2194 GCA_038254085.1 Chloroflexia bacterium
AGAACAGCTAAAGAGCCATTCCTGTTTATGAGATAGTCCGTAACAACCTGGGACAGCGAAACTACCCTTAAATAGAGGAGATAACAATGGCGACCACTGAAACAGCGACTTTACCCCACTGGGATATGACCGTCGTCTACCCCGGCCTGGAATCGCCGGAGTTCGAGCAGGGCTTCCGTTCTGTCGTGCAGGACATTGACGAGTTGACCGGGCTATTCGACAAGTACGTGGTGGGCCAGCGAGCGCCCGCGCCCCTCGACACCGAGACAGTAAAGGCGTTCGAGACGGTGATAACTCGTTATAACGGCGTGCTGGCGCAATCGCACGTCGTAGACGCATACGTCTATAGCTTTGTCTCCACCGATTCGCGCAACGACCTGGCCCAAGCCAAATTGAGTGAATTAGAGCAGCAGCAGGTCCGCTTATCGCAGCTAGGCACCCGCGTCACCGCCTGGATCGGCTCGCTCGACGTAGAAGGGCTGATTGAGTTGTCGGCAGTGGCCCGCGAGCACGCATTCATGTTGCGCAAGGCCAAAGTCCGGGCAACCCACCTCATGTCGCCCCCGGAGGAGGAGTTGGCCGCCGAGATGGACCTGAGTGGGGGGTCGGCCTGGGGTAAGCTACACGACAACCTCACCTCGCAACTGATGGTGCTTATCGAACTGAACGGCGAGGCCCAGGAGATGCCGATGAGCGTGGTGCGTAACCTGGCCTTTGAGCCTGAGCGAGACTTACGTCGCCGCGCCTACGAGGCCGAGCTTGACACATGGAAGAAGGCCGCGCTGCCCCTGGCGGGCGCGCTCAACAGCATCAAGGGCGAGGTGAACACCCTCAACAAGCGACGCGGCTGGGGATCGGCCCTCGACGCGACGATATTCGACAGCAATATTGACCGCGAGACCCTCGATGCCATGATGCAGGCCGCGCACGAGTCGTTCCCCGACTTCCGCCGCTATCTACGGGCAAAAGCGCGCGCCCTCGGCGTCAAGGCGCTTGCATGGTACGACCTCTTTGCGCCGGTGGGCCAAAGCAACAAGGTGTGGGAATACCCCAACGCCACCGGCTACATTGTCGAGCAGTTCTGCTCTTACTCGAACAAGATGAGCAACTTCGCGGCGCGTGCTTTCCGAGAGCAGTGGATAGACGCCGAGCCGCGCCCAGGCAAGCAAGGCGGGGCGTTTTGCATGTCTGTCCGCAACGACGAGTCGCGGGTGCTCACCAATTACAAGCCCGCCTACGATGGCATGAGCACGCTGGCGCACGAGCTAGGTCACGGATACCATAACCTGGTGAAGGCGAACCGCACTATGCTCCAAAAGGCGACACCCATGACCCTTGCCGAAACCGCCAGTATTTTCTGCGAGACGATTGTCCGCGAGGCCGCCCTCCGCGACGCCCAGGACAACCCGCAGGAGCAGCTTGCCATCCTGGACGCGTCGCTACAGGGCAGCACCCAGGTAGTAGTTGATATAACCAGCCGCTTCCTCTTCGAGAAGGGCGTGTTCGAGACCCGCCGCCAGCGCGAGCTATCGGTTGATGAGCTAAATAACCTGATGTTGCAAGCCCAGCGCGACACTTACGGCGACGGCCTCGACCAGAACCTGCTCCACCCCTACATGTGGGCGGTAAAGCCGCACTATTATAGCTCTGAGCTTTCGTTCTACAACTTCCCCTATATGTTCGGCCTGCTGTTCGGCCTCGGCCTGTACGCCCTCTACGAGCAAGACCCGGAGGCCTTCAAAGCTGGCTACGACGACCTCCTCTCCTCGACCGGCCTGGCCGACGCCGCCACACTCGCCTCTCGCTTCGGCATAGATATCCGCACCCCCAACTTCTGGCGCGCCAGCCTGGACCTGGTGCGGGCGGACGTGGGCCGCTTTGAGGAGTTGGTAGGATAGGACGCTATGACCAGTATGCCTCGCAAACCGTTTGCGCTCTTGTTTGGGCTGCTTCTGCTTGCGCTGCCTCTTTTGGCCGCCTCCGACCCACCGTCGCGCGTCGCTTCTGCTAGCGGCCTCGCCCAGGCAGACAGCCAGTACTTCCCTGAAACGGGGCATACGGTCAAGGGTCTGTTCCTTCGCTATTGGCGGGAGCATGGCGGCCTGGCCCAGCAAGGCTATCCCATCTCAGAGGAAATGCAGGAGAAGAGCGACCTCAACGGCAAGACCTACACCGTCCAGTACTTCGAGCGGGC
>JBBSGN010000744.1:0-2186 GCA_038254085.1 Chloroflexia bacterium
ATAGCACTTGTTTATCAGACAGCTTCAAATTCGGATAAAAAGCTCCTCCTAAAGATGTATTGACAACCATCAATATAGTTCTATAATAAACACATGATCACCGAAAAGCATCAAGCCCCACGACCCGATCCACAAGCAGAGACAACATGCTGTTCGCCCATTGACATGCCGGACGTAGCCTCCTCGGCCGTGTTGGACGAAGTACGGGTACTGTCGGCGCTGGCCGACCCTACTCGCCTGCAAATCGTCACGATGCTGGCCGGACTGGACGAGCCTCTGTGCGTGTGCGAGATTGTCCCGCATTTCAACCTCGGCCAGCCGACCATCTCCCACCACCTGCGTGTATTGCGCGAGGCGAGCCTGGTTGTCACCGAGAAGCGGGGGTTGTGGGTCTACTATTCGCTCAACCGCTCAGTGCTTGAGCGAATAGTTTCCAGTCTGGGCGGGCTGCTTTCGGGATCGAGCGCGACGGCTATATTGGCATGATGCATCTGCCCCGGTAGCCGTCGTTCTTTTTTCGGCAACTATATTGACGACTTTCAATTTAGGAGAATAAAATGAGCACAAACATTACTGAGCGCAACGCGGAAAACCAGGAGATACGTGAGAAGGTGAGAGAGCGCTACCGCGATTCGGCCTTGCGTGTGTCGTCCGGCGGCTGCGGCTCTTCGGCCTCTACGTCGGGCTGCTGCACAGGCAGTACGGACGACCCGATATCCGCGAACCTCTACTCTGAGGCGGAAGCGAGCGTGGTGCCTGTGGACGCGCTGCTGGCGTCTCTCGGCTGCGGCAACCCCACCGCGCTGGCGAGACTAAATCCTGGGGAAACCGTGCTGGACCTGGGAAGCGGAGGCGGCATTGACGTGCTGTTGTCGGCGAAGCGGGTGGGGCCAACCGGCCTCGCCTACGGCCTCGATATGACCGACGAGATGTTGGTCCTTGCCGAGGAGAACCGCAAGAAGGCAGGCGTGCAAAACGTGCGCTTCCTGAAAGGCTACATCGAAGACATCCCACTACCCGACAACTCGGTGGACGTAATCATCTCCAATTGCGTAATCAACCTGGCCGCCGACAAGAGGCCGGTCCTGAAGGAAGCTTTTCGCGTGCTAAAGCCGGGCGGACGCTTCGCGGTATCCGACATCGTCGTGCTTGGCGAGGTCCCAGAAACCATCCTTCGCAGCATGGAAGCCTGGACGGGCTGCATCGCGGGCGCGCTACGCGACGACACTTACAAGGCTCTGCTCAACGAGGCAGGTTTCAACAACGTCGAAATAGAAGTAACCCGCCGCTACAACGCCGACGAAGTGTCCACCGAAAACGGTTGCTGCGGCCCCTCTAACCTCGCTAACACCAACCTGCAGAAAGCCGACACCCTGTCCGCCAGCGCCTTTATCAGGGCAACCAAGTCTGCTCTCTAAACGGACCGACGACCGCTGCTGTCAACTGATAGCTGCGGTCGTCGGTTGTCGGGCGTCCCAATAGTGATTCTCCACCCCGCTCAGAATGACATGGATGAGTGGGTCGTTCACCCTGACCCCTGTGCTTTGCATAGACCTTATCCTTTACGGTTCCACCACCGAGCAGGGGCTAACCAAGTGATGAAAGATGGGTGTTGGCTTCGTCTTTCGTCCTTCGTCCTGGTTTGAACAATCTTCCATTGTTGGTGGAACCGCGACAAACTTCCTGGTGATTACCCACATCTGGGAAAAGCGTGATGGGGGAAAGGGCTGACTATGAGCCAGGTGAGGGTAGCCACAGCTTGCCAGATAGCACTCAGCCCTCTCAGCACTATGTACGGTCCGTCCCTATCCGCCCTCAACCCTAACTTGCCCCCCAACTTACGAAGCCACTGTACCGCTGCCGCAGGCCAGCTCTGTATCAGGTAGAAAACGAACTGGGCAGCCAGCAGCACCAGCACAAACATACGACGCATCCTCTCGATGGTGCGTACCCTCATGTCCTCCACATCTAATCCTTGCTCCTGCTCGAAACGGTAGCCATGCTCAATGCGACCTCTCAATCGCCAGTCTGAGTACACCTGTTGGGCATCTTCCATCGAGTGGATAGGCACGTTTGTGAGTAGCACCAATGTGCGCTCCTTGCCTTTCTCATCAGTGTCATCGGCCACCAACACCCATATATGCCCTTGCTCTTCATGCCCTTGCTCTTCATGCCCTTGCTCTTCA
>JBBSGN010000745.1:0-2184 GCA_038254085.1 Chloroflexia bacterium
AGGGGGCAGACGAGCAAGGTAGTGTCTAACACCTTCTTCCCCGAGTGCAACCCTCCGACCAGGTAAGCCGAAACGATAGTTACATGAAGCAGCACAGAAGGGAGACCCAGGCGGGTCTCCCTTCTGTGCTGCTTCTTTGCCATTTGTAGGATGGGATAATTAGCTCGCTGTTACACCCTTTTCAGCACGCTGCTGATTGTGTCTTCTCCCACCTCTAACGCATAGGTAATAATCTGCTCCATCCCTCGCTCACTTTGCGCCGTAGTCCGCCCCTCTCCCCATGCCTTCTGCCAGGTCACCTCGTCGAGTTGAGAGCGAGCAGTAGCTACATGCCGCTCGTGTTCAATACGGTCAACACGATACAACTGAGCGCCGACAGTTTCAAGCAGAACTTGTGTTGCCCCAAATAACCGTGCAGCTTGCTCAGGCCGTCGGAACTCAGTACAAACTCCTGCCAGCCCCGCCAAGCACGTGGCAATCACTAGCTTATCTCCCTGTTCTCGGCATAGTGCCAGGCTTTCCATGAATAGCGAGGCCGCTCGCCAACAATTACCTTGACGGAGTGTAACCTGTGCTATGTTAAGAAGCCCCGTAGCTATATGCACCCTTTCCCCCAACTCCCTCTTTATTACCAGGCTCTCTTCATATAGCGAGAGCGCCTGACTATACTCCCCGTCAGCACGGGCTAGCTCGCCAAGCTGGTTCAGTACTCCCGATAAGGTCAATTTGTCTCCCAGCTCATTGCATATATCCCTGCTTTCCTCACATAGGGAACGCGATTGCTCGTAGTCAGCTTGTTCAAGGCAGATAACTGCGATAACGTACAGCAGGCGTGAGATGTGCCACTTATCTCCTACCTCCCGAAATATATCCAAGGCTTGTTCATACAGACGGCGCGCCTTCACATAGTCGCCCTCGCTGCAGGCGACGACCCCTAGATTGCCGAGCGAAAAGGCTATGCCCCATTTGTCCCCTAGCGCACGGAAGGCCGTCAGACTGTCTTCGTACAGACAGCATGCACCCTCATAGTCGCGAAGGTACCATGAGACATTCCCCAAAATACTGAGTGCAAAAGTACTGCCCGCCTTATCTCCTAATTCTCCAAATATTTGCATGCTTTCTTGCAGAAGCGAGCGCGCTTCAGAGTAATCTCCCTGTACCGTAGCTAATCTCCCCGCGGCGTGGAGCGCCTTTGCCCGGCCTATCGTGCGTTTCGCTGCCTCCGGAGCGGATAGCAGTGCCGCCAGCCGCTCTCGCCCCTCCGTATAGTGAGCATGTACATCCCAAAAGCGCCATAGAGCGCCC
The DNA here is from genome assembly GCA_038254085.1 of Chloroflexia bacterium. Classification (GTDB taxonomy): domain Bacteria; phylum Chloroflexota; class Chloroflexia; order QHBQ01; family JADMIH01; genus JADMIH01. Next base: position 1,306 of record JBBSGN010000745.1, read on the forward strand.
GCCATGCGCAACCCAATTTCCACTTGTTCGCTCGCTAAGGACCATTCCAACGCTGCCCGTATGTTGTCGTGTTCCAGCTCGAGCCGGTTCAGCCACTCAACCTGCTGCGGTCCTCGAAGCTCGAGTTCGGCCCCCTCGACCAGGGCCTGAAAGAAATCGGCATGTAGTCGTCTTATGGCTTCACCCTCGCCGCCGTTGCTCGTATTAACTTGCTCTAATCGCTCCTGCGCATATTCCCGGATGGTTTCCAGCACAGAGTAGCGCGGCTCCCCTTCATCGCCCGTTCCTTCTTCCTGCCTAAGCAAACTCTTGTCAATGAGTCCATCCAGCCCGTTCAATATGTCCAATTTTGAATTTTGAATTTTGAATTTTGAAGCATGGACTTCGTCTAGTCCAGGATCCTTATATACAGCCTCTACCGTATGTACCGTAAAACCGCCTACAAACACAGATAGGCGCCTGAACAGATCTTTCTCCTCTTCATTGAGCAGATCATAGCTCCATTCGATCGCACCCCGCATCGTCTGCTGCCTGCTCGATAGGTCTTGCGCTCCCCCGCTCAGCAATTCTAAGGCGCTGCTGTCAAATCTACCGCCTAGCTTACTACTTAGCCGCGCCAGGATAGCTTGAGAAGTCAGGAGCCGGATGCGAGCAGCAGCCAGCTCGATGGCAAGAGGTAGCCCCTCCAGGCGGCGGCATATCTCGACCACGACGGCAGCGTTCTCACTAGTCAACACAAAATCAGCTTTAGCGGCCTGTGCCCGCTCAAGAAATAGGCGCACCGCTTCATACTCGGCCAAACGCCCTGCCGATTTTGGTGATCCTGGGGGTGCCCCGATTTCGGATTTCGGAGATTCGCCTTCGCTTTCGTCTAATCCA
>JBBSGN010000746.1:0-2176 GCA_038254085.1 Chloroflexia bacterium
ACAGGGCACAACCTGAGCGGGACGTTCAAGAGCTACTGGGATACACATGGAGGGTTAGCTATACATGGCTATCCCATTACAGAGCAGTTTGAGGAGCAAAACCCCATCAACGGCAAGAGCTACACGGTGCAATACTTCGAGCGGTCCAGAATGGAGTTGCACCCGGAGAATGGGGGTAGCCCTTACGAAGCGCTGCTCGGTATGCTGGGCACGCAGTTGGCGAGGGAGAAGGGCTACCCTTATGGGTGGTATCCACTGTTTGGGCGCGCTGTTGATTTTTCTTGGATTGCAGGTCACCGGGGGCAGTTCTACGCACCGCCAACTTGTGAACATATAGGATGCAATTGCGCTGAGTTTCAGTATGGACAGGACTTCAGCGAGCGCGTCGAACTGTCTACTTTTAACGGCCCTGATGATGCTTACTTTTACGACTCGCTGGTATTGTCATCTAGTAGGGATAGGCTATTCGTAATTTTTGGGCGGTATGCCCGTTCAGGGGAGCGGGTTCACATATGTTCCTTCGATCCCAAAGCCCCAGGCTATTTCGTGGATCGGGTGCAGACTAACCCTGAGTAACAGAATACAGCCCAACAAATGCAAAGCTGAGTGGGCCTTGGGGCCTTGAAGATAACGAAGGGCGAATGATGAACACTCACCATCCGCCCTTCGTCGCTCATTACCTATTATCAGCTTCTTACCCGCTTCCCGCCCGCAATATGGGTGCAAACGAGTAGCCATATTGTACCATAATTACGGGTTGACACGCCTATAGGCCGGTGCTATACTCCGAAAAAGGGACTGTTACGCCTGTGCGTAGGACCGCCCCGCCCTTTGTGTATAACGGTAGTTGGTAGTCAGTAGTTGGTCGTCGGTCGTCGGTCGTCCGTCGTCCAAACAGAGAGGTCTATAACCGCACTTGCCCACCTTACGTATTCTTCACCTGGCCGATATACATCTCGGCATGGAAAACTATGGCCGCGTTGACCCGGTTACGGGGCTTTCCTCGCGCCTGGGAGACTTCCTCAAATCGCTCAACGAGGCGCTCGATTGGGCGCTTGGAAACGACATTCACCTGGTGCTTATAGCGGGCGACATCTTCAAGAACCGCGACCCCACGCCCACCGTGCAGCGCGAGTTCGCTCGCTGTATACGCAGGCTCTCCTCGGCGGGTATGCCTACCTTTATCCTGGTGGGCAACCACGACGTGCCCAACGCCTTGCAACGGGCCAACACGGTGGAAATCTACTCGACGTTGGCCGTGCCCCAGGTGACGGTGGCCCAGAAGCCCGGTATGCACACGATAGAGACGCACGCAGGTAAGGTGCAGATCGTGGCGTTGCCCTGGCTGTCGCGCTCATATCTCCTCAGTAACAAAGAGTACCGCAACCTCGACCCCGACTCGCTCAACAAGCAGTTGCTGGAGATGGCCGAGGGCTTCATAGACGACTCGGCCTCCAAGCTGGACCCCGAGCTGCCCGCGATACTGACCGCGCACGCCTCGGTACAGGGGGCGGTCTTTTCGTCCGAGAAGGATATTATGCTGGGGCAGGACATGGTGCTGCCCAAATCGGTGGTGCAAAACCCCCGCTTCGACTACGTAGCGATGGGCCATATTCACAAATACCAGGTGTTGAGCCACCAGCGCCCACCCATCGTCTATCCAGGCTCCCTTGAGCGGATTGACTTCGGCGAGGAGCGCGAGAAAAAGGGCTTCGTGTCGGTGGAGATAGACGAGCCGGGGCCGGACGGCATACGCCCTGTGCTACATGACTTCCACGAAGTAGGCGCGAGACGCTTCCTGACGTTGCGCGTGAGTGCCGATTGCGACTTCCCAACCGAAGAGGCGCTGCGGCGCATTGACGAGCGGGCTGACGACATAAAGGACTCGATAGTGCGCCTGTTGATAGAGACCACGCCCGACCACTTGCGCGACCTGCGCCAGGACGACATACGGCGCGCCCTCAACGCGAAGGAGCCGTCTTTCATGGCGGTCATCACTAACTCGGTGAGACCTCATCGCCTCAGGTTGGGCGATCAGGTGATCGAACAGATGAGTCCCAAGCAGGCGTTGGAGATATATCTGCAAAGCCGAGAGGCCACGCCAGAGCGGGTGAAAACGCTACTGAACTACTATGAGAAGCTGGGCGCAACCCTTTCCGAGGGTGAGCTAGCGCAG
>JBBSGN010000747.1:0-2175 GCA_038254085.1 Chloroflexia bacterium
CCCAGCATCATGACTAGCATCGTGACCTCAAGCTTCTTATGCCAGATTTTAACTGCCACCAAAAGCTCCCTGCCAGATAGCTACCAGCGCCCCGATTAGCGTCACCAGGGTTATGACGTTAGTAACGCCAATGTAGCCTAAAACCCGCCTGGTCCCTTGCCGCTGGTTCTCCTCATCGCGTCGCTGCTGCCTTAGATCCTCGCAAAGGTTCTTGGTCGATTCCACGCTCTTCTCCAGTGTATTTACGCGGTGTTCCATCTCCTCGCGAAACCCCTTCAGCCCGTATTCAGGTGAGCCGTACAGGGCGCGCTTTATCTCCTCGATTCCGTTCTTATTCGCTGTCACCTGCAGCTCCAGATCTCTGATTACGTGATCGGGCTCGTAGCTAGAAGCCATGTGATGCGCCCCGAGGCCCACCCGTGGGGGGCAGTACGGTGGTTTCAGGCCCTATAGGGGGGCGGCTGGGCGTTGTATCCTCGGTAGTCGTCTCTATAGGGGCGGGGGCGGGCGGTGCGGGCTCAGGGTCGCATCGGGACGCGGCGAAGATAACTATGCCGATTATGAGCAAAACGGCGAGCGCAAGGATGAGTCTAAACTTTTTCAACATGATCTCCCTGTGGAGCTGGTGGGATGACGCCAAAGAACTTCGCTAAATCTGAAGGCGAGCAGAAGTCCGGTGGCTTCGGGAAAATATAGCCTGCTCTTACTAGTGAGTTAGCAACCAGGCCTGAACATATGGAAGTCCCTGTTTTCTCAAACGAGATATTGAAGCCGCTTAGGTAGGTGATGAGCAGCGAGAGGATGGTGAGGTAGCCGTAGCTCGTCTTCGCCGCTAGCACGCTCTGAGCAAATAGGTACATCTGAGAGCGGTCGCGATATTCAGCGTCAATGCGCACGAGGTGGTACTCCCGGTCCTCGTAGTCGGATATGTCGCTCCGAACCACCCCGTTACCTAGAGCCTCGACGAGGGCGCCCGTCCCGGAGACGACCAGGGCGGCATGCTGGTAGTAGGCGAATGGCCTATCCTCTTTAGGCAAGCCTAGACGCTGGGCGAAGCTGATTAGTTTCGCCAGGCGGTAGGTTCCATGTGTCAACAAAAATTCGCCTGGCTTGAGGTTCGTTGCCGTCTCGCCTGCGGGGTAGTGCTCCGGTGGGCTAAGCGGAGGCATCAAGCGTCGCCTCCACGGGTGCCGGTCCGGGCTTGTCGTCCACGACCCATTCCTCGACCGGACCCATAGCTTCCATCTGTTGTTCGAGACTCGCAAAAGAAGACGCGCCGATAGCGTTGGCGGCACCGTTCTCGAATTCGGAGACCAACACATACCGACCCGTTGCGAACGTAGGTCCTGCGATGTTTACACAGACGACGCCCTGTGCTGCCATAAAAGCGTGCTCGGGCGGCAGGCTGAACGTACCGCCGCCGTCTACATGCTCCTTGGCTTCTTTACGAGTCAGGTCTTCATACTTCTTCGGCATTTTCTTCCTCCGTCTCATCACCCAGCGCGTCCACCTGTTTCGCCAGCTCTTCGAGTTGCGCCGCTAGCTCCTGGTACTGCTGTTCGGCAGCAACGGCGCGCTGGCGCAGCAACTCCTTGTCCCGGCACTCCTCGGCAATCTTTATGGCGAGGTGCGCGAGCGTTTGCTCTATGGTCAGGGGGGGCGGAGCCTGTGGCTCGTCTACGTAGATACTCGGGCCTGTCGTAACACCGTCCACTAACAATACGAAGTGTCGTAATTGGTGCCAGCCACGTTCACCGTGTGCCAGTGTCTGGTCGGGGCTGCCTCGGTGTTGGTGCCGTCAAACTTCCCGAGCACGGTGTTTATCGTCCTGAGCCCGTATGTACCACGGGCTGGGTCTTGTAGCGAGCTGGCGATATGGCTGCCATTAATGGCTCCACCGGCTATCTCTGAAGATCCCACGGCACTTCCCGCTATCTGCCCCGAGCCAACGGCATTCGTGGCTATCTGTGACGAGCCTACAGCACTTGGGGCTATCTGTGATGAGCCTACAGCGTTAGCCGCTATTTTCGTGCCGGTGACAATCGAATTGCCAAGGTCCGCGTTGCCTACCGCCCCGTTTATTATCTGGCCGGAGCCGACCGTGCCGGTACTAAGGTGCTGGTTCTGGATGTTCGCGTTGTTGACATGGCGCGAGAGAACCGCGCCGTTCGCATC
>JBBSGN010000748.1:0-2172 GCA_038254085.1 Chloroflexia bacterium
CAATAAGCGTAGGCAGCTTGATCGGCGTTGCGCTGCCTTGTGGATACCTCATCTTTGCCTCCGGTAGTCGGTAGTTGGTAGTTGGTGGTCGGTTAGTGCAAGCTACGTGCCTTTGCTCGGTGTAATGTCTGATATATACTACTATATGCAGGCTGCCATACCACCTTGATACCCCTGGCGGGGGTTGTATAGAGTGCCTGCTTTTGTTATATTTCTATCATGCGGAACGGTAACTCCTTGCCTGGAAAATGGGGGTCTGGAAAACGGGGCGCGAGTATTATAGCTCTCGCGCTGCTAGCGGCGCTGGCTGCCATAGGCGGCTTTTTCGTTTTTGGCTCGCTCAAGTCGCCTGTGGCGAAGCAGACAAGCGCCCGGCCAACAGTAGTGGTGATTGCCCAGGCGCCCGCGACACCGCAGCCGCCCGCCAACACGCCCCTGCCCGCCGCCGCTATTGCCCCGCAGCTCGTTATAACCGCCACCCAGCCGGTTCCCACGTCGCCCGCCGAACTGTTCGACCCCGGCCCCGCACCCACCGGCTTACCCGCCGACATTCCCACGTCAGAGGCGGTGCCTACCTCTCCGGTTGCCACCCCGCAGGCGGAGGCCCAGGTCCAGGCCGCCAAGTCTCCGGCAAATCCCGGGACCAACCCTCCCGCCAGGCCGACGCCCCAGCCGGCCAAACCCCCCGCAAAGAAGAAGCCGGGGGATATCATACTTCCGAACGGAGTACGCTACGGCGACCACACACCTGATTTGCCCGGTCGCGTGGTGCGTGTCGCCTCGCCCAACATCAAGCTGGACGCCAAAGTGTACGAGGTGTACGGCATCAACGGCAAATGGGAAGTGGCCGACTACGCTGGGGGCCATAATTACAACGCGGCCAACCCCAGCGAGGGCGGCAACATAGTCATATCGGGGCACAACAACTGGCGCGGCGAGGTCTTTCGGTACCTGGAGTTCTTCAAGCCGGGCGACGAGATAGACGTGTGGACGCTAGAGGGCAAAGAGTACAAGTATCGCGTCGAGCAGGTAGAAAAGCTGAAGGAAGCGGGCGCGCCCTACGCCCAGCGCCTCCAAAACGCCAAGGTGATGGACCCCACGCCATACGAGCAGCTAACCCTCATCACCTGTTGGCCCTACACCACCTTTACGCATCGTTTGATAGTAATCGCCAAGCCGATGCAGTAGCAGGTCCCACTTGCGTAGCGGCCAATTATATGGTATTATATTAATGGTTGAAGCTGGCGGACCAGCATGTATCGCAAGGTTATCCCGCACTGTTCCCTCCCAGGTAAGCGCGCGAACGCCCTCAGAACAAGGCACTGCCCAGACCTCACTAGAGAAACAATTCAGGTTTTAACGCATTTGCGAAAGGGAAAAAGTAACTAATATGGCAGACAAGACACTTACGTGCCGCGATTGTGGCACGTCTTTCACCTTTACTGAGGGTGAGCAAGATTTTTACGCGCAGAAGGGCTACAGCGAGCCTTCGCGTTGCCCCGATTGCCGCGCCGCTAAAAAGGCGTCGCGCAACAGCGGCTACGGTGATAGCTACGGCGGTGGCAACAGCTACGGCGGCGGTTATAGCGGCGGCGGTGGCTATGGTGGCCGCTCCGAGCGCACAATGACCCAGGTCACATGCGCCAGTTGTGGCAAAGAGACCGAGGTTCCATTCGTTCCTCGCGGTGATCGCCCCGTCTACTGCTCCGACTGCTACAGTCAGCAGAACACGGGCAGCCGCGGCGGCGGACGCAGCCGCTACTAGCACGCCTCGAACGGGGAGGACACCCGGCAATCGTGCCTGGGTGTTAACGGCAAGCTAGGATAAAACAAAAAACAGGCAGCCACTTTCTGTGGCGACCTGTTTTTTGTTTTATCCTATAAGGCTCAAGCCACCGTCTCTTCTAATCTCGTACTTTTTTTATCGTGGATATTACTCAATCTCAACTTTGAACACTTGCGAGAGATTCACAATTTGACGGAAGCACGGGCAATTTGGTAGAATAGGCGCGCGCGGGCCGCTAGCTCAATGGCAGAGCAACTGACTCTTAATCAGTGGGTTCAAGGTTCAAGTCCTTGGCGGCTCACCCAAAATTACGCACGAGAATAGCTCGGATGTTCTGTCGTCTGAGCTTTTTGCTTGGTTTTGACCACTTAGAACCCGTAACAAAA
>JBBSGN010000749.1:0-2170 GCA_038254085.1 Chloroflexia bacterium
CTGTCAGCCTTATCATCGTCACCAGTGAAGAAGATTATCTTGTTGGTGCGGGTGCGGCCCATCCACCGTCCGCGCTCGTTGCCCTCCACCAGCACCTCTAGCTCTTGGCCGACGTGATGCGCGTTAAGCTCGCGGCCAATACACTCTTGCAAGGCTTCTACCGCGTGCAGGCGTATCATCTTCTCGTCATGTGACACGCCGTCGGGCCAGCTTGCGGCCACCGTGCCTGGGCGCGGAGAATACGCGGCCACATGCACCTTGTCGAACTTGATCTCCTGTAGGAGGTCCATCGTGCGCATGAACTGGTCGTGGCTCTCGCCTGGGAAACCTACGATGATGTCGGTTGCCAGCGACACGCCAGGTATGGTCTCGCGTATGCGGTGTATCAGGTCGCGGTAATAGCGTAGCGTGTAACGCCGCCGCATGACCTTGATCACTTCGTCGTCACCCGCCTGCACAGGGAGGTTGATGTGCTCCATCGCTTTGGGCAGCCACGCAACCGCGTCAATCAGGTTCTGGGCCATGTCCTTTGGGTGTGACGTGAGGAAGCGTATGCGCCACAGGTCCTCGAGGTCGTTCAGCCGTTCGAGCAAAGCAGCAAGGTCGGTTCGCTCGGTCAGGTCGTGGCCGTAGGTGTCCACGTTCTGGCCGAGCAGGGTCACTTCGCGCACGCCCTGGGTGGTCAGGTACTCGACCTCTTTGGCGATGTCGTCTATCGTGCGCGAGCGTTCCTTGCCGCGCCTGAAAGGCACAATGCAGTAAGTGCAGGTCTTGTTGCACCCATAGATAATCGGGATGTAGGACGCGATGCCCCCAATCTGGCCTGTGGGCAGCATCCCTTCCAGAGCCAGCGACACGCCATACTCTTGCAAGTCGGGCGAAGGGTTGTCGGGCAGGCCAACCAGGAAATCGGACACTGCCGACGGCTTGAAGAAGAGGTCCACCATCGGGAAGCGTCGGCGCAGTGTGGTCTGGTCTTCCGTGACCATGCAGCCGGTGAGGGCCAAAAAGAGGTTGGGGTTCTGCTTCTTGAGGCGGGCCACCTCGCCTATCTTGCCTACAATGCGGTCTTCTGCCGCCTGGCGCACCACGCAAGAGTTCAGCACCACTACGTCCGCTCGATCAATCTCGGCTGCCTCCGAATAGCCGCGCGCGTTGAGAGCAGCCGCAACGTAGTTGCTATCCGCGACGTTCATCTGGCAGCCGACGGTCCAGATATAGTAGCTTTTGTCGGTGTTTTCCTGCGTGTTCTGCATGGTGTTGCTCGCAGCCCGCAATGTCCTGGCTCGAAGTTAAATTATACGGAAAAGGGAATACATACGCAAGCTTCGATGCTAGCGTGATTTCACCATCTAGTCCTGGGCCAGGACTGGGCTGAGTAGGAGATAATTCGTTAGACCCGCGACTAGACGATAGGTGATCGCCGCAACTTGGGCATTCGGATTTCTTGGCGATGTGATAAGGGCGCGACAGCCCGCGCCCTTGCGCATGAACACAAAACTAAAGGCCGAACAGCAAGCGAAGCTGCCCTGTTAGGGCAGCTTCGCCAGTATCCGATCTACATCTTGAGCAGAAAATGCCCGTAGTGTCTCCGTTCGGACGTTACCCAGCATAGCGAGAGCGACCGTGAAGGCCATTGCTGTTTCTTCGTCGGGGAACTCCGCAATAGTGATCAAATCGTACGCGCCTTGCGTCCAAAGGAGAGTTATCAAGCGGCCCCCCATGCTCTCGATGGTGCTTTGAGCCGTTTTCGCACGCTTGGTAGTATCCTTGACGTCCTTGATTCCCTGCTCTGTCCACTTGTAAAGACCCACGTAGGTTTGCATAGCAGAACCTCCTTATATTAGATGCCCCAACTAATGGCTTGACGCCATGTCTGATTCCTCGGACACCCATAGGCATCACCTTCCTTTCGCCGGACATAGCCTGGCGGTAGGCACACTCAACCTGCCGATGGTATGACGCGCTGACCGGGTCGCAGTGCGCAACTATAGCACCTCGGCTACAATGTGTCAAGGGGAAACTGGTTCGTAAATGTTCAGAGTTGAGGTGGAGCAATATCCACGATAAAATGTGAGGCATGACAGCAGAGGAAGAAGTGCTGATTTTACGGGCAGAAGTAGCCACTCTGAAGGAGCAACTTGCACAGGCACTTGCCCTGATTGCACAG
>JBBSGN010000750.1:0-2168 GCA_038254085.1 Chloroflexia bacterium
GGTTGGTGCCGAGGGTGCCGCGGCGTCCGCGAAGACGGTCGCGTCGATCGTAAGGAGCGTTACGTCCACCCCGCGCAGCATCTGCTGGAGTGCGGCGGGGACATCATCCACTTGGACTCTATCGGATTGAGCCACGGTCTCTTCCAGAATGGTCGTAGTGGACCTGCCCGTTTATACTTCGATACCTACTGTATTGTGAGGCGAGCGGAGGATCGGCGGGCATGAGTTCATCAAGATCTGATCGGGATCATCCTTCAGACGCCGCCCGTCTTGGTGCTAACGAGCCTATGCGGGCTAAAGGATCGCCAGAAGAGAGTGAGTGTTGGTTGCGCTCGTCCAAGGACGATGCCAAGGACGATGCCAAGGACAAGCGAGGAAAAGAGAATGCCCGCCTCCAGTCACGGCTGCTCAATGCTATTGGACAGGCTGTCATCGCCACCGACCTACAGGGCAGGGTCATCTACTGGAACAAAGCCGCAGCGCAACTGTATGGCTGGTCGAAAAAGGAGGCTACGGGGCGGAGGTTGAAGGAACTAGTGGCCTCCAAGGACCCGTGGGCCCAGGCGGGGGAGATTAGATCGGAGCTTCGGGCGGGGAGGGCTTGGTCGGGAGAGCTTGTAGTGCGGCGCAAGGACGGCACCGCCTTACCGGTGGTGGGCGTCGCAACGCCGCTGCTCGATGAGCAAGGCAGCCCGGTGGGATTAGTTGGGGTCTCGATGGGCGTGACCGAGCGAAGACGAGCTGAAGAGGTGCTCGGGAAGAGCGAGGAGCACTTCCGTGCCCTTACACAGAACTCCTCGGACATCATCACGCTCCTGGCAGCCGATGGCACCGCTCGCTACCAGAGCCCCTCTATCGAGCACATACTCGGCTACCGACCCGAGGAGCTAATTGGAGAGAACGTCTTCGACTACGTGCACCCCAAAGATCTCGAACGGGTGCAGAGGGCGTTTGACGAAGGCTTAGCCGATCCCAATCTCCGCCCGTCCGCACAGTACAGGTTCCGTCATAAGAACGGTTCCTGGCGCTACTTGGAGTCGGTCGGCAGCAACCTGCTCGCTGATTCGAAAGTGGGCGAGTTTGTGGTCAATTCCCGGGACGTCACAGAGAAGGTGTGGGCGGAGGAAAAGGTAGAGCAGCAGACCGTTCTGCTGGAGCAGACGCACGATGCGGTCTTCACATGGAGGCTAGATGGCAGGATCATCTACTGGAATGAGGGAGCAGAGCGCCTTTACGGATGGCCAAAAGAGGAGGCAATAGGTCAAATCAGTCACGATCTACTGAAGACAGTTCATCCCTTCTCCCTTGAGGAGCTTGATAGCAGGTTGCAGACAGAGGGGCACTGGGAGGGTGAACTAGTCCATCATGCTCGTGACGGCCGACGAATTATAGTGGAAAGCTGGCAAGTCTTAGCACGTAACAGTAGGGCTTCAGGGTTTGTTTTGGAGACAAACCAGGATATCACCGAGCGCAAATGGGCCGAGGAGCGGTTGCGGCAAGCCGAAAGTAGGTACCGTACGCTCGTCGAGCGGATGCCTGCGGTCGTATACATTCAGGAGATCGGGAGTCCTGATTCCGCAACGTACATGAGCCCTCAAATAGAGACCTTGACGGGTTACTCTCCTGAGGAGTGTAAGGACCCGGATCTTCGGTGGCATATGGTGCATCCTGAAGACCGCGAGCGGATGCACTCCGAGGACGAGCGCACTGGCGAGCCGGGTGAGGTCTTCACGACGGAGTACCGTGTACTCCATCGCGACGGACGGATAGTGTGGGTACGTAACGAATCAGTTATGTTCGAGGAGGCGGGCCGATCCCGCTACTGGCAAGGATTCATGGTCGACATCACCCAGCGCAAAGCGATCGAGGAGGAACTCCGGGAGAGCGAGGAGCGATTCAGGCAGCTCTTCGAGCAGTCCGTCGACGCCATGTTCGTGCACGACGAGGAGGGCCGTTTCGTCGACTGCAACTCGCGGGCGTGTCTCCTTTTGGGCTACTCGCGCGAGGAGTTGCTCTCGCTCTCCGTAAGAGACATCTCCTGCAACATGCTCACCGAGGAGGAACGGGCGCGAGAAGAGAAGGAGGGCGCCACGCTCTGGCAGCGCGTCATTGCCGCCGAGCCGGGAACCTTCGTGGTCAGCCACGAGGAGATGAACCGCCGCAAGGAC
>JBBSGN010000751.1:0-2163 GCA_038254085.1 Chloroflexia bacterium
AATACCTCTCCGGCGTCCAAGGCGCGTTTGCATCCACCTTGGTGGTCCTCAAGATGTAGCGCATCAAACCGCTGCAACTGAAAGTGTTCGGCCCGTCAGTCCCGTACTTGTAACGCTTGCCCAACTGGTTCTCACCCACGACGACAGCCCTATGCGCCTTCTGACGTACTGTGAGGGCATACGCGGGTGCCGCGATCGAGAACATCAGAACAAAAACAAGACCAACAAGCATCGTCAACCTAAGCCTTCGAAACATACGTTCGAGCTCCTTCCCGCTTCAATTGTTTACTCCCATTGGGGAACTCACTCGAATCCCCCCTCCAATGGCCGGGATACTAGAGAAAGCACCTACACCTTGCAACCCCCCGCTCAATACGAAAACAACGTCCAATGTGGAGTATCAGGCTTAAACAAAGGACGCAAGGTGTTTCAATAATGAAATCAGTTTTTAATAAAACTTAACTTTAGGACGGTGTTTTTGCCCTCTGATGGGGTATAGAGACACGCCCCAGATCACTACACTCTCGACCACACCGGAGGCCACATGTCACCTACGATCCTCGCAGCGTTATTTACTTCCGGGTAGCGAAGAAGACGACATCGTTCGCAATAGCCCTAGATTCGAAGACTTCGGCTTCTCCGGTAAAGTACGCTCGCTCGAACTCCCGCCTCTTCAGGTCACGCCAACCCTTCTTGCGGAACTCGTGCTGGTACACCACCAGCCAGTCGCCCTCGGCGAGTGCTTCCCACACTTGGCGGATCTCGGCTTTCTTGACGTGCTCGGGCTTTGCCCGTTGCGGCTCTATCCCTGTATCTGGGTCGAGCAGGACCACCTTCTTCTTGTGGTATCGGCGCAGAGTGGCTGTTACGTTGTCAATGTAGCTTTGCCTTTGTACGGGGTCGAACGGCTGTGCAATCACCTCTATATCCAACCCTGTGTTCCTCCCCAAGCGCTCGACCGACCCCACGTTGCGGAAGTGCTCCCATACCTCGTCTGCGATATGCACCTCGCCCGAACTGGTCTCAAGGGGAAATCGCTCGACTTTGCGCAAGAACGCCACGTGGATGACCCGCTCGATACCTTCGCGGTGGGCCAGGTGCACGAGCGTGCCCCACTTCACGAAATCTCGGTTATCTCCGTACCAAGAATCCTTCACACCGCACCTCCGTCAGACCGCTTGAGGCCCTCTTTTGTCCGCTCCTGGAGTTACCTGCCCTGTTTTCGCAGGTTGCTTCGGATCATGCCGATCTTCGAAGAGACGTTGCCCCGCATCTTGACGTTGTTGACGAGGTCGCGGTCCAGCTGGCCTTTGCTGTAGTCACCCACCAGCTTGCTGTAGCTCTCGATGAGTTGCCTGGCATCGTCCTCGGAGAGACGCTTCTCTATGGGCGTCCGGAAGACCACGCCTCGGCCTATGATGGTCCCTCCACCGTGTCCCACGGCTTGCTTGAGCTCCTTCAGGGGCACCCCTGCCTCCTCGAAGGCGATGACGTTGGCGAGCATGCTCTCGGAGAACAGCCTGAACATGTGCTCCCTGCTTACGGGATTGCCTGCCTGATCCGTGTATCCGCTGATCTGTTCGCTTCCTCCTACTGACTTCATCTACCACTGCCGAGCCTGAAGTTCAGTGCCTCACAGAAGTTTATCTACTATCATGTACAAGTCTACAGTGAGTCAGGGGGACCCCCAATTTGGAAGATCTACGCAGGGCGATAGGCGCGTTCATCGCGGAAAGGGACTGGGAGCAGTTCCACTCCCCGAAGAACCTCGCGATGGCCCTCAGCGTGGAGGTGGCCGAGATCGTCGAGCACTTCCAGTGGCTCACCGAGGAGCAAAGCCGGAAACTGCCACCCGAGAAGCTGGCCGAGATCAGGGAAGAGATCGGCGACGTGATGATCTACCTGACGGAGCTGGCGGACAAGCTCGGCATCGACCCGGTGGAAGCCGCCAAGGCTAAGGTTGAGATCAACAAGCAGAAATATCCAGCAGATTTGGTTAAGGGCAACGCTTCCAAGTACACGGAATATGGACATTAGAGGGGACGGTAACTTAGTATGCTATCAGAATATTATTCCTTTCCTCAGTTTCTTCTGCTCCGCCTGATTAGAGATCGTCACGTACGCAACACACGACAACTTACGTCTGCAGAATTGCAGCGTCTC
>JBBSGN010000752.1:0-2161 GCA_038254085.1 Chloroflexia bacterium
AGGAACCTTTTTTATCGCTCTGCACCGCTTGTATGAACTTATCCGGGCCAATCTTTAAGGCCATGAGCTCTTGTAGTGTGCTCGTGATCGTGTCATACATAGTAGGCGTCGCCTGGTCAAGATACGGAACGATCGCGTCTTTACTGTTAGCCTCTTGCCAGGCGGCGAATATGTCACGCAGAAGTGGCGTCGCGGCAGATGCGGGATCCCCTGCGCCCTTCATGGCGGGCACCCCACCAACCTTTGTCAGGATCTTCGCCGCCTGGTTGCCGGTGAGGAAGTTGATGTAGGCGGCAGCGACGTCAGGATGTTTCGCTGCCCTCGTTACGGTAAACGGCAGGTCCTCACCGCCGAGAGTGACCAGAGGCCGCCCGGCCGCCATCGGCATCAGAAAAAAGCCGACGTTCCCCTTCATGCCATCTTGGAGCGTCGTGCTCTCCCAGGTTCCTGTTATAAAGAACGTACCCTTACCTTGGGTGAACGCTTTGGCAACGTGGTCATAGCTTACGCCATTGAAGCCCGGTGTGAAATAACCTGAACGGACCCAGCTCTGCAACTTAGAGGCGCTCTTGGACCGGCTGGGTGTATCAAACGATGCAGTGTTGGTTAGCACAAAGTCGGAGGTCGCCGTTCGCGACGTATAGACATTATCTACAGACTGGAACTCGTGGATGGCGGGATATTTGTCGAGGTTGCCGAACGCGATTGGTGGCTCCCCGGCCGCCTTGGCGGCATGGAGATCTGCGTTGAACTGATCGAACGTTGTTGGCACTGCCAACCCGAGAGCTGCAAGTTTCGTCCGGTTGTAAAAGACGCCGACCAACTGCCCTATCTGAGGCACGCCGTATAGTGAGCCGGTGCCGCGAGTTTTCGCATCAGCGCTGTAGCGACTCAGGTTGAGGATGCCCTGAGAAAACCGCGTTTGCCAGTTGTCTGCCTTCGCATAATTGTCGAGCGGTCGTAGCAATCCCGCAGAAACCATCTGTCCCATGTCCTGACGGCCAGCGTTAAGTTGCACGACATCCGGCGCGTTGGACCCGGAGACGGCAAGACGCACGGTGGTCTCGAGGTCAGTAAATGATTTTGCCACGCGCTTAATGGTGACGTTGGGATACTTTGACTGGAAGGCGGCGTTGAGCTTGAGAATCGCGTCGCTCTGGCCGCCACGCACTTCCTGATCCCACTCAGTGAGGGTGACGGGACCAGCCTTCGCTACGTCCGTAGAGATCGGGCCGGACGGTTCGGGCTTGCTGCTGTTGGCGCCACCTGACCCTGGAGCGCACGCGGCAAGCGCTGCGAGGCCTAGTGCTCCGGCGACCAGCAGGATTCGTGGAGAGCGGATCATGGTGTGCTCCTTCGTGCGTCGGAAGTTCCGGGGAGTCGTAGCCTCTTGCTCTGCTCACAGCGTTGCCACGTCTGCATGGCGGGCGATGGTCGCCGCTGCACGATGGACGGCTCCGACGGGGACGCTCGGGACGATGTCCTGCAGGAAGGTGTACCTGCGCCGGAGGGAAGAGCGATAGCTGCTGCTCTGGTCGGTCGAGTCGCGGACATCGTGCCACCAGTCGGCGATGTCGCCCCAGCCGGGAGCCGCGAGCGAGCCGCCGAACTGTTGCACAGCGAGGGCCGCGCACAAGGTGGCGAAGGCGAGCCGGTCGTCGAGGGACCAACCAGCCAGGGTTCCGACGACCAGACCCGCTCCGAACACGTCGCCGGCGCCGGTGGGGTCCAGCGCAGGCACCCGTAGGGCGGGCACCCGTGACTCCTCGCCAGTGGTGCCGTCGATCGCCAGCGCCCCCTCAGCCCCGTTGGTCACCACGGCTAGCGGGACGCGGTCGGCGAGCGCATAGAGGGCGTCGTGAGCGGTCCCCGTGCGGGTGTAGGCCATGGCCTCCTTCGCGTTGGGCAGAAAGGCATGGCAGTTCTCGAGCTGTTCCAAGATGGCTGTCGACCAGACGCCGGTGGGATCCCAGCCCACATCGGCGAAGATGAGGGCACCCTGCTTGCTGGCGAGATCAGCCCAGGTGGGCTGGTCCGGGCGCCCGAGCGGTTCATCGTGCGCGAGGTCTACCAGGACCGCACGGCACGGTGGTGGCTGACCAATCATATCGGTAGCGGACATCGGCGGCGGATGGCCGTGCGTGACCATATTCCGATCACG
>JBBSGN010000753.1:0-2161 GCA_038254085.1 Chloroflexia bacterium
GACCCCGGAAGAGATACCGTCTCAACCGCTCCCAGAGGAATGCCTGCCCCCGGAAGAGGGGCTGACTCCGGAAGAGATACCGCCTCAACCGCTCCCAGAAGAAGGGCTGCCTCCATGATGATAGTAATGGTTGTCCAGCGTGCGTTGAAGCGGATCATTCCTAGCAACTGTTTCACTACGGAGCCGGAGCCCGAAGGACTCTAGCCTAGTCCTATAGCCACATTTGCCACATTCCCGTGAAGTAGCGTTATCCTGACCTCGTAACCAGGAGAGGAGGCGCGAATGACCGCGGAGAAACCAGAGACCGGAGGCGGTTAACTTGCCGCCGTCGAGCAGTAGCCAGACGCCGGGATGCTATAGGGCTTGGGCACCGATGCTTCGTGGCAGGATCTGCCTGAGGAGTTCGGTCCTTAGCAGACGATCTATGGCCGCTACCGCAAATGGTGCAGAGAAGGCCTCTGGCAGCAGATAGTGGCGGCGCTCCGATGCTAGCAACGGCGCTGGCGATTCATAGCCGCTGCGGAAATGTCACTGTAAGGCTAACTGATTCCAAGATGGACGTCTGGTAGCCAAAATTATTACACTACCGCCCGCGTTGCTGGCGCCGTTCGCGTATTTCGTGCCAAATGGCCACTACCACCATAGCAGGGAAAAAGAGCGCGATCGCGGTCGTGCTGTCAAAAGCAAGGATCACTTTCCTTAACGTTTCGCTCATTAATCCTCCCTCTCATGGGCTTCGTCGTCTTCTTAATAAGAAGGCCAGAATACCGAATTCTACTAGCCTTCGGTAAATCTTTGCTGCTCTTCACTTGCGTGTACTCTCCTAAGCCTCCTCAGGAGTTTAGCCTCAGCGGACGAAATTATCGGCTGGCTAGAAGCGCGCGGAGCTTGGAATTCTTTAGAAGGCTGCTTGGGTGAAGTGTTTCGCAGGCTCTCAACCCCTCTTGTTTAAAGCAGAATTGCCCTTTTGTCGGTATATTGTTGGAGTTCATAAGAATTGGGGACAAAAGGAGCGCTTCGTCATGACCAGGCGGATCTCACTTTGGGTGAAGGAACACCAGCTTATCACCTACTTCATTCTCGCCTACGCGATCTCCTGGACCATCGTAGCTCCGCTCGTCGCCTCTGCGCAAGGTCTTATCGACGTGCCTGTTCCCTTCACTCTGCATTATCTGAATGACTACGCTCCCCTACTGTCCGCGCTCATTATCACAGGTGTCGCTAACGGAACCGAGGGCCTTCGAGAGCTTTTTCAGCGGATGATAAAGTGGCGCGTCGGATTAGGCTGGGTGCTGGTTGCCGCCTTTTCACCGCTGGCGTTGTTCGGGGTCGCGGCAGGCGTAGTCGTCATCGGCCTGGGAGACGCACCGCCGGACTTGAGCTTGCTTGGAACAATAACCTTCATGCCTTACCTGGGATTGGCCGGTTGGGTTTTTTGGATACTCACCGCCGGGTTCGGAGAAGAGAGCGGCTGGCGCGGCTATGCTCTACCCAAGTTGCAGCGCAACATGAGCGCTTTGTCCGCCACCTTGATCGTTACCTTGTTCTGGGTCGGCTGGCACCTGCCCCGGTTCTTCTATTACGGCGCCTACATGGAGCTAGGCTTCTCCGTGCTACCGCTAGCCGCGCATGGCTTTTTAGCGATGGCTATCGTACTCACGTGGTTATATAACAGCACACGCGGAAGCATTTTAATGGCTGCTCTGTTTTGTAGTCTTTCTCATCGTTCACCGTTGTTTCTGGTGGGTTAGTATACTAATTGGTGTAGTTGGTGTACATCGTGCAATCTCTGGTAGCAAGCCTCAAAGTTGGTCAGAATGCGCTCAGAGTTGCCGCACTGCCATTGAGCGGCGCATTCGGCAGGACTCGAACCTGGGACCTTCTGATTCATAGTCTTAACTGGCCTTGCACAAATATTCGGATGGCTGCACTAGGTATCGTAGTTGTAAGAGGCTCTGACCCAACAAGTTGCGCTGCTAGGTATTTTTGTGCAAAGCCATCTTAACTCAAACTCCCCGTAACTAACTATCTCAAAAGGGACAGACGGCGCTGATGCCGATACCACACCAGGATACAGGCCACCTTGATCAGCCCCAGGTAGTTGGCGGCCTTCTTATCGTAGCACACCAAGATCGCCCGGCATTTCGAAAGCCAGCCCAGC